>JACMKW010000134.1 GCA_014379885.1 Rhizobacter sp. | reverse complement strand
GAGCACACGCAGGCTCAGGCCCATCTCAGGGATCATCGGGTGGCGCACACGCACCACCGGTGTGCTGCGCAGCAGCGGGCGAACGCGGTAGCCGCTGCGGCGCTGAAAGCGGTAGATCACGCGGGGGAACGCGCAGTTCAGCGCGCTCGACTTGCCACCGCGCACCAGCACCAGCCCGCTCACGTCGAACTGCAGCTTGATGCTGTCGAGGTAGGCCACGGCCACGGCCTCTTCGGCTTCGACGAGCGCCTGCACCTGGTTGCTGTCGGAATCGGCGCTGAAGCTCACGATCCCGCGCGCCGAGTCAATCGACCACAACGTGGTGGTGTAGGCCGCGCCATCGCTGCCGTTCAGATTGATGAGCACGTTGGCGTCGGCCAACGATTTGAGCGTCTTGACGAGTTCGGGCTGCGAAGTGATCTGGAACTCTGCCAGCCCGCCGTGGGCGGCGGCCAGGGTGTCCAGTTGCATCGGCAAGGTGTCCATGGCCAACTCCGCAGGCCCGTTCAGTGGACCGACTTGGGCCGGCCGGCCAGGATGCCGTCTAGGTCTTCGAGCCAGGGCTCGGCCAATTGGCGGATCTCGGCGTCGTTGATCAGGATGCGCTGCATGATGCGCGACTTGAGCTGGGCCTCTTCGGTGTCAAGCGCCTGCGCGTTGGCGGCATGCTTGAGCTGCGAAATGAGCACGGCGCAAGCGCCTTCGAGCTTGACGACCTGGTCCCAGTCGCCCGAGCGGGCGGCCAGCAGCATGTCGGCACTGGCCTGTTCGATGGCCTCGTAGTACTGGAGCAAGGCTGTGTTCATGATGTCTCCGTGGGCACTGGATGCGGTGGCGTTCAGCATGCGGGTCTGTCGCTTCATGCCGCCGCCTTCAGGCCCATCTCGGCCCAGGCCTTGCTCAGGGGTTCGATCAGCTGGGTGCATTCGCCAATGGCTGCTTCGTCGTTGTGCCGGTTGGCGTAGGTCAGGCGCACCGTGATGTAGGCGTACAGGTCGCGCAAGTCAGCGGCCAGCGAGCCACCTTCCTCGACGTTCAAGCCCGCCTTCAGGCCTTCTTCGATGATGCGCACGGCACGGCCGATGGCCTCGCCCTTGGCTTCGATGTTGCCTTGGCGCATGGCGCCACGGGCTTGTGCAAACGAGTCCAGCAGGCCTTCGAACAGCATTTGCACCAGGCGGTGCGGCGAAGCGCCGTCCACACCGGTGGTCACGTGCACTTGTTGGTAGGCACCGAGCTGGCGTTTGGTGGGGGCAGAAAAAGCGGCTGAAGCAAACATGGCTGTTGGGCTGTGAGCGTCGTTGGGCAGATGATTGGTTATCGGTCTTGCTTCGCTGTGCTTTAGCCTGAGGCGGGGTCAGAACAACGGGGCTTTTCCAGTACTCACCCGGCCACCCCTGTGCTTCAGTTCGAGCTCTTGTTCCACGCCGCCACCTGGTTGGTGATGTAGGTGTTGAGCGCCGTCAACCTCGACATGTTGGTGTCGAGCGAGGTGTACTGGGCACGCATGCGTGCTTCGGTGAGCGCCAGCCGCGAGGTGAATTCTTCTTGCCGTTTCTGGTTCAGCGACAAGGTGGTGTTCAGGCTGGCGGTCTTGGTACTCAGTGCGCCTTCGCTGCCCAGGATCTGGTCACCGAAGATGCGCAGCCGCGCGGCAACGCCGTTTTGCGTGGCGTCGGTCGCATTGTTGGCCGAGAACAGCTTGGTCACCTCGGCCGGGTTGCTGTTGAGCGCGCTGGTGAGCTTGGTGTCGTCGATCTTGAGCGTGCCATCGGACTGCAGCGACACACCCACCGAGTTCAGGCTGGGGTACACGCTGGACGCCGGTGACGACGCCGTCAACGCGTTGCGCAGCTGCCGCTGCAGCGAAACCGCCGTGCTGTCGCCCTGCAGTTTGCCGGCGGTCTTGGTGGTGTCGTCGTACTTGGTCTGCGTGGCCAGCATCTTGGCCAGCGTGTTGTAGCTGTCCACGAACGACTGCACCGAGCCCTTGAGCGCAGTGTTGTCTTGCGCCACGTTGATCTGTACCGTGCCGGTTTCCTTGGCAAGGTTGATCGTGAGGCCCGAGATGGTGTCGGTCAAACGGTTGCCCGAGGTGGTGACCTCCAGGCCATTGATGGTGGCGTGCGCATCGGCGGGTGCCTGCGTCTGGGTCATCGCGTTGCTGCCGGCATCGGGGTCGAAACTCAAGGCAGCGGCGCCGCCATCGCCCGACAGGCGGAAGGCATTGGCCGAGCCCGGGTTGGTGGAGCTGATGATCAGGCGCGCGCCGGTGGTGTCGTTCACGATCACCGCCGATACACCGGCGCCAGCGGCATTGATCTTGTTGCGCACAGTGGCCAGCGAATCGGTGGCGCTGATGTCGATGTTCATGGCCGCCAGGTTGGGCTGCGGCGCAAAACCGGCTTGGCCAAAGCTGCCGATTTCCACGCGCAGCGTACCGGCGCCCACCAGGGCGGCCGACGATTCATAGGTTTGAGTCACAGCCGAATGTGCAGTCGCCAACGACTGCACACTGATGGCGTAGTTGCCGGCCACTGCGCCCTCGCCGGTGGTGACCTGGATTGCGGTGGGGTCTGACGACGTGGCGGTGGTGGCTCCCCAGGTGGCAGATTTGGTCAGGGCAAGCGAGGCGTCGCGAAATGTCGATACGGCGGACTGGAGTTGCCCGAAAGCGGAAATCTTGGTCTGGATCGTCGACGCGGCCGTTTGCAGCCGGGCAATGGGCTGCTTTTCGATCGACATCAACTTGGTGATGATGTCTTCGACCGGCAGGTTGCTGCCGATACCTGTTGAACTGATTGTCGCCATCGCAAACCTCCTACTTTCCGGCCGTCACACGTGCAAACAACTTCACGAATTCGGGCCAACAACGCAAATACGGGATATCCAAGCAAGCCCGGATATCCCGTTGTCGGCGTGGCATTCCGGAACTTGAGCCCGGAGCACTTTTTTTTACCGTTGCAACAGCGTCAGCACCTGCTGGGGCAGCTGGTTGGCCTGCGCGACCATGGCATTGCCGGCCTGCTGCAGGATCTGGGCGCGCGACAAGGCGGCGGTTTCGGCTGCGAAATCGGCGTCCATGATCCGGCCGCGGGCGGCTGACAGGTTTTCAGCGAACACCTGCAGGCTGCCAATGACCGAATCAAAACGGTTCTGGGCCGCACCGAAAGTGGCGCGGGCGGTCGTGGTGTCGATGATGCCGGTGTCGAGCGCGGTCATCGCTGCGATCGCCCCGGTGTTGTCGAGGCCCGCGATGCTGAGCGCGGACAGCGCAGCCACGGTGGCGGTCAGGTCGACGGTGTTGATCGACAGGGTGTCGGTGGCATCGGTGCCGGCGCCCACCTGGAAGGTGAACGCGGTGCTGCTGCCGTCGAACAGGAAGGTGCCGTTGAACTTGGTGCCGGCGACGATGCGAGCCACTTCGTCATTGAGCTGCTGGAACTCGGCCTGCAGGTTGTCGCGGTCTTGCGAATTGTTGGTGCCGTTGGCCGACTGCACGGCCAGTTCACGCATGCGCTGCATGGCGTCGCCAATCTTGCCGAGTGCGCCTTCAGCCGTTTGCGACAGCGAGATACCGTCGTTGGCGTTGCGGGCCGCGACATTCATGCCGCGAACCTGGGCGTTCATGCGCTCGGCGATCGCGAGGCCGGCGGCGTCGTCCTTGGCACTGTTGACGCGCAGACCTGAAGACAGGCGTTGCATGGCAACCGACAAGG
>JACMKW010000133.1 GCA_014379885.1 Rhizobacter sp. | reverse complement strand
CGCCGGTGAGGGCCGGCAGCACGTCTTCACCGTAACGCCCGTCGATGATCACGCCGGGCGTGGGGAATTCGCAGTCGGCGGGTGCCTCGGCGCGCGCCGCCTGGTAGCCCTGGCGAGCCGCCTCGGCCACCAGCTGCTTGAAGGCCGCGATGCGCGCCGTGCTCTCGTTGGCGCTGACACCGTGGCGCGTGGCCAGCTCTTCGAGCTGCGCGCGGTGATCGAACGCCAGCACGCCAAGCTTGCCCCAGTGGCGGGTGCGGGTGGAGGCGCGGTGCAGGTGCTCGAGCACCGCGTCTTCGCGCAGTCGCTGCGTGGGCGAGCCGTGGCGCAGAAAGTGGTTGAGCTCGTCCCAGCTCGGCATGGCGGGTGCACAGCCGTGGCGCGACACCACGATCGCGCCGCAGGCATTGGCGTAGCTCAGCGTTTGCGCGAGCGGCTCGTCGCGCACCCAACCGCGCAGCAGGCCGGCCATGAAGGCGTCGCCCGCGCCCAGCACGTTGAACACCTCGACCGGGAAGCCCGGGCCGTTGACACCGTCTTCAATGCGCTCGGGGATGGCACCCGCAAAGGCCACGCAGCCCATCGGCCCGCGCTTCATCACGATCAGCCCGGCCGAGACTTCGCGGATGCGCCGCAGCGCCGCCAGGCTGTCGCCGCTGCCACCGGCAATGTGGATCTCTTCTTCGGTGCCGACGATCAGGTCGCACAGCGGCAACACCTTTTGCAGGTGGGCGCTGACCTGCGCTGATGGCACGTAACGCTGCTCACCCAGGCCGGGGGCGGTGAGGCCCCACAGCACCGGCCGGTAGTCGATGTCGAGCGCCACCCGCGCGCCGGCCGCACGTGCGGCCTGGGTGGCGCTGAGGCAGGCATCGAAAGTTTGCGGGTTCGACAGGTGCGTGCCCGAGAGCAGCAGCGCGCGCGCCGAGCCGACGAAGGCCGGGTCGACGTCGGCCACCGACAGGCCCATGTCGGCACACTGCTCGCGGTAGAACACCAGCGGGAAGGTGTCGCGGTCGCGGATGCCGAGGAACACGAGCGCGGTCAGGCGCTTGGGGTCGGTGCGCACCTGCGACACGTCCACGCCCTCGGCCGCCAGCGATTCACGCACGAAGCGGCCGTTGTGTTCATCGCCCACACGCGTGAGCATGGCGGCCTTCAAGCCCAGGCGCGAGGCGCCCACCGCGGTGTTCGCAGGCGAGCCTCCCAGGTACTTGGCGAACGATTGCATGTCTTCCAGGCGCCCGCCGATTTGCTCGCCGTAGAGGTCGACCGCGGCGCGGCCCATGCAGATCAAATCAAGCTTGCGCTCAAGCTGTTGCATCAGCGGGCTCCCTTGCCGTTTTTGGCCCGCTTGGCTTTGGCAGCCGGCGGTGCACTTCGTGTGGATTGTTCGGTGAGGCGGTGCCCGGTGCTCACCACCAGCGCCTGCGCCAGGCACAGCGGCGCCACCAGCGAACGGAAGGCCTTCTCCGACCCCAGGCTCAGCTCGAAGCACACGCGCGACGACGGCTTCAAGGGCGACAACGCGCTGTCGGTGATGGCAATCACCGGCACGCCGCGTGCGTGGGCCGCGTCGGCGGCATCGATCACCTCTTGCGAGTAGCTGTGGAAGCTGGCCACCAGCAGCACGTCTTCGGGTTCGACGTTGTTCAACGAGTTGGCCAGCATGCCGCCCAGGCCGTCGATCAAAAAGGTCTTGAGCTCAAGCTGGCTCAGCGCATAGGCCAGGTAAGAGGCTACCGGAAAGGCGCGGCGCTGCCCCAGCACGTGCACACGCCTGGCCGTGCTGATCAGCTTGGCGGCCGTGGTGAGCGTGGCCTCCGAGACGTTCTCTTCCAGATGGCCGAGCTCGGCCACGGCTTCGCCCACGAACTCGTGCAAGACCCCCGCACCCGCGCCGTTGGGCTTGCCATGCCGACGCAGTTGGTCGATGCGCTCGCGGTAGCTGACCGAGCGCTCGATCAGGTGCTCTCGAAACACGCCTTGCATCTCGGAGAAGCCACCAAACTCGAGCGCGTTGGCGAAGCGGATCAGCGCCGAGGGCTGCACACCGGCCGCTTCGGCCACCCCCGCCACGGTGCCGAGCGCCAGCTCGTTGGGCTTGTCGAGCGCGAAGCGTGCAATGAGTTGCAGTTGCTTGGGCAGCGTGGGGTAGACGCGAGAGATGGCGTCTTTCAGGTCGTCGTAGTTGAGGGCGGCGGTCATCGGGTTTTCACAGGCATCCAACACATCAAATACAGAACAAACATTCTTGCATGTGCTCAGAATAGAACATACATTCCATACTGTCCAGCGTTTGTTTCATTGCCCATGTCCACACAAACCCGTCCTGCTCCGCTTGTCACCACTCCGATGGTGTTCACCGTGGCCCTGCTTGCCAGCACACCTTTGTGGCTGAGCCAAGTGGGGCTCTATCAGTACCTCGCGCTCGAAATCATGATCTGGATGATGTTTGCGCTGGGCCACAACCTGCTGCTCGGTTATGGCGGCCTGCCCTCGTTCGGCCATGGTGCCTATTTCGGTGTGGGGGCCTATGCCTTCGGCCTGTTGCAGCAGCGGGCCGATGCCGGCCTGTTGACGGGGCTGCTCGGCGCGGTGCTCGTCAGCGCGGTCGCCGGCATGCTGGTGGGCGCCTTCATCTCGCACAAGCGGGGCATCTACTACGCGTTGCTCACCATCGCCTTTGGCCAGGTGTTCTGGTTCGCCGCCGTCAAGATGCACGGCATCACCGGTGGTGAAGACGGCTTGCTCAACATCAAGCGTTCGACGCTGTCGCTGGGCTTTGTCGACATCGACCTGCGCAGCAACGAGGCCTTCTTCTACTTCGCACTGGTGCTGTTCGCGCTGGTGCTGGTGGCGCTGTGGCGGCTGATCCACTCGCCCTTCGGCCGCGTGCTGCGCGCCATCAAGCAAAACGAGATGCGCGCCGCCTTCGTGGGCCACAACGTGTGGCTGCACAAGTGGCTGGCCTTCACGCTGTCAGCGAGCGTGGCCGGCCTCGCGGGCGCCCTGTTTGCGATGGCGCAGCAATCGGCCTACCCCAACGTGATGAGCCTGCACAACTCGGGCTTCGTGGTGATGATGGTGCTGATCGGCGGTGGCTTGGTCAGCTTCTGGGGCCCGGTGATCGGCGCGCTGGTGTTCATCCTCACGCGAGATTTGCTCGGTGCCTACACCGAGACCTGGCTGCTCTGGTACGGCCTCGTGTTCATGGTGATGGTGCTGTTCCAGCCTGATGGGGTGGCCGGTGCGTGGCAGAAGGCGCGAGCGCGATGGGCCCGGCGAAAAGCCCCAAGCCCCGCGCCCACGGTTTCTCACACCCCCAAGGAGGCATGAACATGGCCCTCTTTGAAGCCACCCAACTGCACAAGCGTTTTGGCGACAACGTGGTGCTTGAGAACATCTCGCTCGCGTTCGAAGAAGGCCAGCTCGCCGGGATCATGGGCCCCAATGGCGCGGGCAAGACCACCTGCTTCAACGTGCTCACCGGCCGCTACAAGCCCGACCGTGGCACGGTGCGCTTTGCCGGTGAAGACATCACCGGCCTGTCGCCTCGGCAGATTGCCTGCAAGGGCGTGTCGCGCTCGTTCCAGATCATGAATCTGTTCGACGACGACAGCGCGCTCGACAACGTGCTGATCGCCCTGCCTTCGGTGCGTGAGAAGGGCTACTCGATGGTCAGCGACCTCGGGCGCGACAGCGCCGCGCACGACGAGGCCGCAGCCATCCTTGCGCGCGTGGGCCTGGCCGGCAAAGAGCGTGTGCAGGCCGAGAGCCTCTCGTACGGCGAGCGGCGGGCGTTGGAGATCGGTGTGGCGTTGGCCGCCCGCCCGCGCCTGCTGTTTCTCGACGAGCCCACGGCGGGCCTGGGCAGCGAAGGCACGGCACGCCTGGCCGACCTGATCGCCGAACTGAAACGCCAGCTCACCATCGTCATCATCGAACACGACATGAATTTCCTGTTCCGCCTGGCCGACCGCATCTCGGTCATTCACTGGGGCCAGGTGATCGCCCAAGGCCACCCCGATGCGCTGCGCGAGAACCCGTGGGTGCAGCGCTCCAACCTGGGGGCGGTGACAGCATGAGCGCCGTTCTGAAGCCTTCGACCTCTGAGGCCGTGCTGTCGATCGACGGCATTGAAACTTTTTACGGTGAAACGCAGGCGCTGTTCGGCGTGTCGCTCACCATCGCGCCCGGCGAGGTGGTGGCGCTGCTCGGGCCCAACGGCGCGGGAAAAACCACCACCATCAAGATCGTCGTCGGCTTGTTGCGGCCCACCTCCGGCTCGGTGAAGGTCTGCGGCCACGATGTGGTCCGAGAGCCGAGGGCGG
>JACMKW010000132.1 GCA_014379885.1 Rhizobacter sp. | reverse complement strand
TCACGCAGCGTGTCGACCTGCTCGGGCGACAGCCCGGTGTAGCTGAACATGCCGCGCTGGGTCAGGAAGTAGTTGAAGTCTCGGCTGGGCAGCTTGGCACTGAGCACCGCATGCAGCTTTTCGCGCATGGCCTTGATGCGCACGCGCATGGCATTGAGTTCGCCGGCCCACTGGTCATACAGCGCGGGGGTTTGCAGCACCCGGGCGACGATCTGGCCGCCGTGGGTGGGCGGGCTGCTGTAGTTTTTGCGGATGGTCGCCTTCAACTGGCCCAGTACCAGCTCGGCTTCTGCTTTGCTGGGGCAGACCACGCTCAAGGCCCCGCAGCGCTCACCGTAGAGCGAGAAGCTCTTGGAGAACGAGCTCGCGCAGAAGAAGCTCACGCCGGCATCGGCCAGCGCGCGGATGGCAAACGCGTCTTCTTCGATGCCGTCGCCAAAGCCCTGGTAGGCGATGTCGACATACGGCAGCAGCTTGCGTTGCTGGATGACGGGGATCAGCTCAGCCCATTGGGCGCGGGTGAGGTCCACACCCGTCGGGTTGTGGCAACAAGCATGCAGCAGCACGATGCTCTGTTCGGGCAAGGCCTTCAGCGCTGCCAGCATCTCGGGAAACTTCACGCCGCCGGTTCTGGCGTCGTAGTAGGGGTAGGTGTTGACCGTGAAGCCGGCGCCTTCAAACATGGCGCGGTGGTTGTCCCAGGTGGGGTCACTGACCCACACATTCGACTGCGGGAAGTAGCGCTTCAAAAAATCGCCCCCCACCTTCAGGCCACCCGAGCCGCCCAGCGTCTGGATGGTGGCGATGCGGCCACTCTTCACCGCCTCATGCTGAGGCCCGAACAGCAGGTGCTGCACGGCCTGGCGATAGTTGGCCGCGCCTTCCATCGGCAGGTAGGGCCGCGCGCCGATGGTTTGCAGCATCGCGCTCTCGGCGGTGCGCACCGCACCCATCACCGGCAGCTTGCCGGCGTCGTCGAAATAGATGCCGATGCTGAGGTTGATCTTGTGCGGCCGCGGGTCTTTGCCGAAAGCTTCGTTGAGGGTGAGGATGGGGTCGCCAGCGTAGGCGTCGACGTGCTCGAACATGAGGGGCTCCTGCAGGGGAGCGCTGATTATCCCGCCGTCGTGTCGAGCCACTCCATCCAGCGGCCATGCGGGTGCGAGTTGGCCAGCACCTCGAAGCGCAGCTTGTCGCCGCGCTTGCGCGAGCACAGCGTCCACCACGTGCCGGTGCGCGTTTCGCCACCTGCCGGCGTCGCCTCCAGCGGGCCGATGCGCAGTGCGGGGCTTTCGGCCGAAAGCCACATGGCGCCGGTGGACTGCACCAGCCCGGTCATGTTGTTGATGTGACGCGCGAGCGCAGCACGTTCGAAATAGGTGAGCACCCAACTGTTGAAGACCACCGGCTGCACGTCGCTCGGCACGCTGGCCAGCCACTGCGACACGTAGGCTGTGCAATCGGCCACGCGCAGCACCGGCCAGCGCCGCGCGCGCGCCAGGGCCACCGCTTGCGTGAATCGCGTGGCGCGTGTCGAGTCGGCGGGCCACAGGCAGGCGCGCAGCCAGCCCACGGTCTCGGTGTCGTTCACGTCCACCGGGGCGGGGTCGATGCCGCAGCGTTGCACGATCCGCATATCGGCCTCGAATGCCGGGCGCAAGGAACCCACGGGCCGGCACGGCACGAGCGGCACGCCGGGTTGCGCCGCGGCGCCTTGCAGGTCGCCAGCGTAGTCATACCGGTAAGCGTCCACGTTCAGGTTCAACCCGGCACTGCAGCCCAGGTCGAGCAAGGCCAGGCGTGACTTGCCGCTGCGCCGCACGATGGCATGCAGAGCAGGCCAAAGCACGGCGCAGCGGCCGATCTCGTTGGTTTGTGTGGTTTGGGTGCGCATGCGTTCACGCAGAGCTGCCTCGTTTGCGGCAGCAAAATCTTTCACGCACGCGGCCAAGGCTTCGTCGGGCGCACGCGTGCCGCCTGCGCTTGGGAAATACGCCGCCAACGGGCGCGCAGCCCCGGCCAGGATGCGTTCGTGCACCGCCGCCAGCCACAGGTTGGGGCGCCGCTGCTCGTCGGGTGTGCCACTCAGCAAATCGAGCAGCGCGGGGTCGGCGGCGACGATGCGGCACAGGGCTTCGTA
>JACMKW010000001.1 GCA_014379885.1 Rhizobacter sp. | reverse complement strand
CGGGGCCGGCGCTTCAGTGCGGCCCAGCTGGTGCTCGCCGCGTGCCGCGCCCGCTCGCTGCACCAGCTCAACCAGGGCGGCGCGTTCCACACGCCCACCACCTGGCCCAGCAACGTGCTCACGTTGCCCCAAACGAGCTTGATCGCTCCCATGCCTGCTCCCTGATGTTGTGTCGGAAATCAGTGGCCCACGCCACGTCAAACCGGGCGCCATCTTGCCGGACGCAAAAGCAGGGATCGGGAAGGCTCGGTGAAGCCGCTGTGAAGTAGGCGCCGGGTGGCGCGCTCAGCGGTCTGCGGCCTTGGGCTCGCGCGTTTTGGCCGCGCCGGTCTTGGCGGGTTTCTTTTCCGCGCCGTCGGCCGCAGGCTCGGCGCCCGCTTTGGCTTCAGCCTTGGCCTCAGCAGCTTTGGGCTCGGACCGGGCCGCCACCACCTGCGGTGCCACGGCCTCGATCTTGTTTTCCCGCATGTAGTCGTTCATGTCGCGCCAGCCAGCGAACACGGCCGCCTTGTCGGCTTTCCGGTTGAGTGAGTAGCAATCTTCGATGGCACGGCCGGCGTGGCGGCAGGCGCCCCCAACGGCCTTGCCTTCGGCTTCCTTGGCCGCAGCGATCTTCTCGGCCGATTCGCCGAACAGGTCGCAACCCGACAGCGCGGTGGCGGCCAGCAAGACGGTGATGAGGGCGGTATGTCGCATGACGGGCAGGGCGGAGTTCTCTGATTCATTCTCCGCAAACCCTGCCCCGGGGTTGCCAACAAAAGCGAGGGGTTTGCCCTGCTTTTCAAGCCATGGCCAACAGCCGTGCCACACGCTCCTCAGTGGAGGGATGGGTGGAGAACAGGCCGCGCAAGCCACCCGCCGAGAGCGGGTTCATGATCATCATCTGCGCCGTTTCGGGGTGGCGCTCGGCGGCTTCCATCGGCAGGCCCTGGGCAAGACGGTGGATCTTCTGGAGCGCGCTGGCCAGGGCTTGGGGATCACCGGAGATTTCGGCACCACCCCGGTCGGCCTCGAACTCGCGCGCACGGCTGATCGCCATCTGGATCAGGCTCGCGGCCAAGGGCGCCAGGATCATCACCAGCAAACCGACGATGGGGTTGTGCGAACGCCCGCTGCTGTCTCGCCCGCCGAAGAACATGGCGAAGTTTGCGAGCATGGAGATCGCACCGGCCATCGTGGCGCTCACGGTGCTGATCAGGATGTCGCGGTGGCGCACATGCGCCAGCTCGTGTGCCATCACGCCGCGCAGCTCGCGCTCGCTCAAGGCGCGCAAGATGCCGGTGGTGGCCGCCACGGCGGCGTGCTCGGGGTTGCGGCCGGTGGCAAAGGCATTGGGTGCGTCTTCGTTGATCAGGTAGACGCGCGGCATCGGCAGCTGGGCGCGCTGCGCCAGCTCTTGCACCATGCGGTAGAACTGCGGCGCGCTGGTTTCGTCAACCTCTTGCGCCTTGTACATCTTGAGTACCAGCTTGTCCGAAAACCAGTAGCTGAAGAAGTTCATGCCCACGGCGACGACGAGCGCCAGCATCATGCCCGCGCGCCCGCCGATCAACGCACCGATGGCCATGAACAGCGCCGTGATGGCTGCCATCAGCACGGCGGTCTTCAACAGATTGAACATGTGCAAGGCTCCAAGGAGAAATCTTCCAGCTCCTCAGGTGCGGCTGGCGGGGCAAAGTTCAACGGCTCGTGGAGAGCGGGTTGCCTTGCAGGAACTGGCGTGCCGACAGGCGCTTGCCACCCGGGCGCTGTAGTTCGGTGAGTTGCAGCGCACCCTCCCCACAGGCGACGGTGATGCCGTCGTCAGTGACCGCCAACACCGCACCCGGTGTGCCGCTGCCCGCCACCAGTTGGGCGCGCCAGAGTTTGATGGTTTCGCCGCCGAGCGACGCTGTGGCACCAGGGAATGGATCGAAGGCGCGGATGCGGCGTTCGATGTTGGCTGCGGGCAGTGACCAGTCGACTGCCGCCTCGGCCTTGTCGATCTTGTGGGCGTAGGTGATGCCTACGGCGGGCTGCGGCGTCGGCTTCAAACCCCGATAGGCAGCAAGCTCGAGCGCCTCGACGATCAGCCGCCCGCCGAGCGCGGCCAGGCGGTCGTGCAGGGCGGCGGTGGTGTCGTCGGGTTGGATGGCAACGGCTTCGACCAGCAGCATGTCACCCGTGTCCAGCCCGGCGTCCATCTGCATGATGGTGATGCCGGTTTGAGCGTCGCCGGCCTCGATGGCGCGGTGGATGGGCGCTGCACCGCGCCAGCGTGGCAACAACGAGGCGTGGATGTTGAGGCAGCCGCGCGGCGGCAGATCAAGCACCCATTGCGGCAGGATGAGGCCGTAGGCGGCTACCACCATCACATCGATGCGGGCGGCAGCCAAGACCTCGCGGGCCTGGGCGGCATCGTCGGGGTACTTGCCGTCCAGCCGCAGGCTGCGCGGTTGGGCGACCGGAATGCCGTGCGTCTGGGCAAAGGCCTTCACCGGCGACGGGCCCAGCTTCAGGCCACGGCCGGCGGGGCGGTCGGGCTGGGTCAGCACCAGCGCCACGTCAAAGCCTGCGGCATGCAGGCAGGCCAGCGCGGTCGAAGCGAACTCAGGCGTGCCGGCAAAAGCCAGTCTCATGGGCGTTGCTCGTCGCGGGTTTTCTTCAGCATCTTGGTCTTGATGCGATCACGCTTGAGGGCGCTCAGGTATTCGACGAAGACCTTGCCCATCAGGTGGTCCATCTCGTGCTGCACACATATAGACAGCAGCCCTTCGGCCTCGAATTCGTAAGTTTCACCGGCTCGGTTCAGCGCCCGCACGGTGACCCGTGTGTGGCGCGGCACCTTGTCATAGATGGCAGGTACCGACAGGCAACCTTCGTCGGCCAGGGTCATTTCTTCGCTCTGGGCGGTCAGTTCGGGGTTGATCAGCACGAATGGCTGGTCACGGCTGTCCGAGGTATCGATCACGATCAACCGCTCATGAACATCAACCTGAGTGGCCGCCAGACCGACGCCATCCGCGGCGTACATGGTCTCGAGCATGTCGTCCACCAGCTGGCGGATGCGGTCGTCGACCTGGGCCACTGGCTTGGCGACAGTGTGGAGGCGGGGGTCGGGGTAACGGAGGATAGAGAGCTTGGGCATGGAAATCAGGAATGAAGAGCCTGTGGGCAGCACGCAACGCCGGTCGGT
>JACMKW010000131.1 GCA_014379885.1 Rhizobacter sp. | reverse complement strand
GCCTGTCCGCTGCACCAGAACCCCAGCGCTGGCTTTCGGCGGCGGCTGTGCCGCTGCTCAATGGCGACCGCTTGCTCGGCGCCTTGTTCATCGCCACCGACACTGGCGACCACCCAGTGGACTGGCGTGTGCTCGACGACCTGGCGGCGCGTGCCGCCGCGGCGCTGGAGAACGCCACGCTGTACGGCAGCTTGCAGAGCGAGATCGTCGAGCGCCGCGCCGCCGAGCTGGAGCTGCAGGAGGCTGGGCGCCGCAAAGACGAATTCCTCGCCATGCTTTCGCACGAGCTGCGCAACCCCTTGGCCCCGATTCGCACGGCGCTGGAGGTCATACGCCGCATTGCCCCGCCCGACCCCAAGCTCAACCGCACGACCGACATCATGGTGCGCCAGGTGCGCCAGATGACGCGGCTGATCGACGAGCTGCTCGACGTGGCACGCATCAGCCAGGGCAAGATCGTGCTGGCGCGCGAGAAGGTCGATCTCAACGCGGTCATCAGCCAGAGCGTGGAAACGGCGCAGCCGCTGATCGACGCGCGCGGCCAGAGCTTGCGCGTGGTGCCCCTGGCCGAGCCGATGTGGTTGCAAGGCGACTTTGCGCGGCTGGCCCAGATCGTCTCCAACCTGCTCAACAACGCCTCCAAGTACAGCGAGCGGGGCACGGCCATCGAGCTGCACGCGAGCCTGGACGGGTATGGTGCAGTGATTCGTGTGCGCGACCAGGGCATTGGCATCGACGCCCAGTTGCTGCCGCGCATCTTTGATCTCTTCACGCAAGGCTCGCGCGGTCTCGACCGTGCCCAGGGCGGGCTCGGGGTGGGCCTCACGCTGGCCCGGCGCCTGACCGAGATGCATGGGGGCCGCCTAGAAGCCGCCAGTGAAGGCGCGGGCCGCGGCTCCGAGTTCACGCTGCATCTGCCCTGCGTGGGGCTGGTGGCGGGCGGTGATTCGGCCCCGGCCGTTTTTGAAGCGCTGCCCCCGCCGGCCTGCCGCGTGCTGGTCGTCGACGACAACCGCGATGCAGCGCAAAGCGTGGCGAGCTTCCTGGAGCTGGGGGGCCACGAGGTGCGCACCGCAGCCGACGGTGGCGAAGCCCTGTTGGCGGCGGAGTTGTTCGGCCCCGACGTGGTGCTGCTCGACATCGGCCTGCCCGTGCTCGACGGCTACGAGGTGGCCTTGCGGCTGCGCCAGACGCCGGCCGGGCGCAGGGCGCTTTTGATGGCCCTCACCGGTTATGGTCAACGCGAAGATCGGCTCAGCGCCGAGGCTGCGGGCTTCGACCATCACTTCGTCAAGCCGGCCGACCCTGCGGTTCTGCTGGCGTGCATCGAGGCCTGGCTGCGCGAGCGCAGTGCCACCGCGGGTCAACGCAGCACGGCCTGAGGGCCGTGCGCAGCGAAGGGCGCGGGCTCAGCCCAGCCGCGTGCAGTTGCGCCCGTCGGCCTTGGCACGGTAGAGCGCTTGGTCGGCGCGTTGTATCAGCGCCTCCAGGCTTTCGCCCGGCTGGTAGCAAGCAATGCCGCAGGAGAAGGTGGCCGAGAAGTTGGGCGCCACCTCGCTCCAGGGAGCGTCCCTCAAGGTCTCTCGCATGCGCTCGACCGGGATCAGGGCCGTTTCGGCGCTGGTGTCGATCATGATCAGCAAGAACTCCTCGCCGCCGTAACGGCCGAAGCGGTCGGTTTTGCGGGTGAGGCTCGCCAGCGTGCTGGAGAAGATCTTCAACGTTTTGTCGCCGGCCAAGTGACCCAGTGTGTCGTTCACGCTCTTGAATTTGTCCAGATCAAGGACGCCCAGGCACAGTGGTGTTTTCTGGCGGTCGGCGCGTTGCAGTTCCTCGCGCAACGCGGTGAGCAGGCTGCGGCGGTTGAGCAGGCCGGTCAGCTCATCATGGTGGGCGAGTTGGTCTACCTTGGCGGTGAGTGCGGCGAGCTCGGTGCCGCGCTTCTTGAGCAGCGCGGTCATGCCGGTGTTGTAGGCACCCAGCCAGACACAACGCCACAGCGTGAGCGCAAAGAACGCCATCGAGATCAGTTGTTCGGTCAGGCTGCTGTCGGGAATGCGCAAGGGCTGGCCGCTCAAGCCCAGCACGATGGCCGTGCACACGCTGACGATGCCCCAGGCGATCAAGGATTGGCGCACTTCCAGCCGCATGGTCAAAGACGAGTAGACGATGAAGAGCAGCAGCGCGAACATGAAGCCGACTTCGGGGAAGAAGTACATCGACCCGAGCTGGATCATCTGGGCCGGGATGGTCTGCCCGATGATGATGCCGGGGTCTTTGAAGCGTTGTGTCCGGCCGCTGCCGATGAGCCACGCGATCGTGGCGCTCAATGCCAGGCTCGACGCGGTGTAGGCCACCACCGGCACCCAGCTGATGGTGCCAGCCAAGTAGAAGAGCGCCAGCACTACGCCGTCGATCAGGTAGCTGACGGCCATCAGGTAAATGTTGCGCACCATGTGCGCAGCCTTCTTCTGCTGCGCGCTGCGGGCTTTCTGGGCCGCAGCGTCGTCGGCGGCGGGTTGGCCGGTAGCGAGGGTCAGCTGGCTCATGGTGTCGGTTTTCGCTTCAGGCGGCTCGGGTGCAGTTGCGCCCGGCGTGCTTGGCCGAGTAGAGGCCGAGGTCGGCGCGGCCAAGCAGCAGCTCGGCGCTTTCTTTCTCGCGGTAGGTGGCGATGCCGGCCGAGAAGGTGATGCGCAGGCCGGGGGCCACGGTGCGCCAGTCGATCTCGGCCAGGGCTTGGCGCGTGCGCTCGACGGCCTGCTCGGCCTGGGCCAGGTCAGCGCCTGTGAGGATGAGCAGAAACTCTTCGCCGCCATAGCGCCCGAAGCGGTCGGTGGTGCGGGCCTGGGCCTGTACGGCTGCGGCAAATTGTTTGAGCACCTGGTCACCGCTCAAGTGGCCCAGGGTGTCGTTGACGGTCTTGAAGTGGTCGAGGTCGAACAAGGCCACGCTGACGGGAGTGCCGCTGCGGTCGGTGTGGGCCATTTCCTCGGACAGGATCTGCAGCAGGCGGCGGCGGTTGAGCACGCCGGTGAGTTCGTCGTGGTTGGCCAAGCGCTCGATCTGCGCCAGTGTTTCAGCCATCTTCTGGCCGCGGTCGCGCAGCAGGCGGTTGTTTTGCACGTTGATCACGCTGAGCATCACGCAGCGCCCGAGCGTGGCAATGAAAAACAGCCAGGTGAGGAACTGCTCTGCACTGGAGCCGTGGGGAATCTGCAGCCTGCGCCCGAAACCCAGCGTGAGCCCCGCAAACAGCAGGCTGACGACCACGAGCATGGCCTGCACCTGCCGCTTGGGGTTGCGGTAGGTGGCGGTGATCATGACGGTGAACAGCATCAGCCCGTAGGCGAACGCCATCTGCGGGAACAGCGCCACGCCCAGCAGGCACAGGATGCCGCTGCCCACGGAGTGCACGCACGACATGCTGCCGTCTTTGAGGCGCGCACTCCAGCCGCTCTTGATCAGGTGGGCGATGACGGCGCTGGCCACCAGGCCCGGCAGGGCGTACAAGGCGCCGGCTGCCCAGGAGACCGTGCCGGTGAGAGCGAACAAGCCGACGAACACACCGTTCTGAACGTAGCTGGCGGCAATGACAGCGCACTCCCTCATCCAGGCGCGGCGGCGTTGTTGCTCGCGTTCCTGTGTCGTGCGCGGGGTGGCGGGGCTGCTGGCTTCCTTCACCGCTGAGGCCTCGGGCGGTGTCGGCGCCGGTGTCGGTGTTGACGCGGCAGGCGTGTCCTTACCCCGCACGGCGGGGCGGCGCAGGGGGACAACATTGCCAGCGGAGGGCGGATTTGACATGCATTGGCCGCCCGAGAGGATGCTCTCGACACAGCGGGTGAATTGCTTATCGTCGGAAACCAGGCGGGCTTGAGCCGCTTTCGCACGGGCGTGTGCATTCACACATCTTTACCCCCCAGCCACCCCCCGTTCACCCCCGGGGCAGACCATGTGTCCATGGGCATTCCTGTCCAGGTCTTCAAGGAGTCAGAGATGGTTCAAGCAACGACAGTCAAGTTTTCGGCCTTCGAGCACACACGCGGCATCCGTCGCATGGCGCTCGGCCTGGTGGTGGCGGTGGCGGGCACGCTGGCCGTGTCGGCCTGGGCGCAAGGGCATGGGAATCACGGTGGTGATTTCGGCGGCCCCGGCATGTTCATGGGCCGCGGCGACCATGGCGGGCGCGGGCTCGACCGCATGCTCGACAGCGTGAACGCCACCGATGCGCAGCGCACCCAGATCAAGCAGATCGCCCAGACCGCTGCGGCCGACCTGAAGACGCAGCGCGCCGCCTCGCGCGGCCTGCACGAACAAGGTCTGCAGCTGTTCACCGCTCCGGTGGTGGATGCGCGTGCCGTTGAAGCCCTGCGGGTGCAAAGGCTGGCCCAGCATGACCAGGCCAGCAAGCGCATCACGCAGGCAATGCTCGACATCAGCGCCGTGCTCACGCCCGAGCAGCGCGTGAAGCTCGGCGAGCGCATCAAGCAGCGCGCTCAGCGCATGCAAGAGCACATGCAAAACCGTGGCGCGGCCAGTGGCCCCAGCAAGTAAGGCAGGCCCGCGGTGTGTTCTGATTCGACCCTGGCCTCGCGGCAACCTTTGCAGCCGCGAGGCAACTTCGGGGATTCCGCTGCCATGAGTGCTCGCCTGCTGATGATCG
>JACMKW010000130.1 GCA_014379885.1 Rhizobacter sp. | reverse complement strand
CAGACCCAGGGCTTGCGGCTGTCGAACGTAGATGCACTCCATGTCATCGGGTTTGACCGAGCGCACAACGTCCAATAGTTCCTGCTTGCCCGCCTGTTCGAGGGCTACTTCCAGCTCGAAGGTCATGTCAAAGTGGTCTTCGATCGGGCGCTTGTGGCGGCCCGTCACGAAAATCATCTCGCGCACCCCGGCGGCATAGGCTTCTTCGACGGCGTACTGAATGAGTGGCTTGTCGACCACCGGCAGCATCTCTTTGGGCTGGGCTTTTGTTGCAGGCAAGAACCTTGTTCCGAGGCCTGCCACGGGAAATATCGCTTTAGTGACTAACATTTGCTTACAATCATTGAAATGGGTGGGGAGTGCTTCGAAAACATTGTGTCATGCGTTGTGTGACGCGCGTACACCGAGCATAAGTGGGATGGCATGGACGTATTGATCATCGAGCCGCTGGAAAGCGAAGTCATGCAATGGCTGGCGGCGCGCTACTCGGTGCGCTATGCACCGGAGCTGGTGCGAGACCCACGCGAGTTTCGGCAATCGCTCTACAACGTGCGGGCCTTGATACTTCCTTCGCTGCTGGCATTGGACGCGGCGACCTTGCACTACGCGCCGGTGTTGCGCGCCGTGGGCCGCGTGAGTGGCGGCGCCGAGAACATCGATCTCGATGCGTGCTCACGTGCCGGCATCGAAGTAGTGCGCAGCCTCACCGCCACGGCCCAGGCTGAGGCCGAGTTCATGATCGGCGCCATGCTCTCCTTGCTGCGCCGCGTGCCCGTGGAAGGGGCAGACGGCATGCTGGTGGGACGTGAACTGGGTGCTTGCACAGTCGGCCTCATCGGCATGCCACCGGCGGCCAAGGCGATGGTCAACATGCTCAGCGGTTTCGGCTCGCGGATGGTGGGTTACGACCCTTCGCTGCATGCCACCGACGGTGTATGGGAGCGCTGGCGAGTCATACCACTGGGCCTGCGCGAGTTGCTGGAGACCAGCGACGCCGTTTGTGTGCAGCTCAACTATTTCAGTCGCTACCTCGGCCTGCTGGGTGAGCGCTTCTTGCCGTTCTGCAAACCCAACCAGGTGATCGTGAGCGTGGCGCACTCGGGTGTGTTCAACGAACGCGCCTTGGCCGATGTGCTGATCAGCGGGCGTGTGGCCGCATGCTGGCTCGACAGCCTGGAGCCCGGCGCGCTCGACGAAGGCCGCCCGCTCAACGGCATGGACACGCTGCAGGTCACACCCCGCGTGAGCAGCACCACCCGTGAATCGCGCCTGCGCAGCTCATGGGCGGTTGCCAAGCGCATCGACGATCTGCTCGCCGCCACACCGACTTCTCCCGCCGAGTTCAGGTCGACGGATCCAGGCGTCCCAATTGATCTTGCAGCCGAGAAAGAGCCGCAGTGAAGTCGGCAATGCGCTGCTGCTCCTGAGCCACCACGGCGGCCGGCGCGCGCGCCACGAACGATTCGTTCGACAGCTTCGCGCTCGCTTTGGCGATCTCGCCTTGCAGGCGGGCGATCTCCTTGTTCAGGCGTTCCTTTTCTGCCGCGACGTCGATCTCCACGTGCAGCGCGAGGCGAGATTCGCCTGAGACCACCACGGGAGACTGCTGAGTGGCCTGCGAGAAGGCCGCTTCGTCGTCGAGTACGTTGACTTCAGACAGCTTGGCAAGGGCCTTCAGCACCGGCGCTGCTTCGCGCAGGAATGCGTGGTCACCAAATCCGTTCAGTGGCACGCGCGCCGCCGGTGACAGCGACATCTCGCTGCGCAATGCACGGCAGGCGCTCACCAGACCCTTGAGCTTGCCCATCCACACATCTGCCTTCGCTTCGATGCGCTCCAGCTGTGCCTGCGGGTAAGCGGCGTTCACGATGCTGTCGGTCGACTTGCGCCCGGCCATCGGCGCCACCGTGTCCCACAGTTCGGCAGTGATGAACGGGGTGATCGGGTGCATCAGCCGCAGCGTGGTCTCCAGCACGCGGATCAGCGTGCGGCGTGTCGCGCGTTGTTGCGACTCATCGCCGGTCTGAATCTGCACCTTGGCAATCTCGATGTACCAGTCGCAGTACTCGTCCCAGACAAACTGGTAGATCGTGTTGGCCACGTTGTCGAGGCGGAACTCGGCAAAGCCTTGCGCGACGGCCGCTTCGACGCGCTGCAACTCGCTCGTGATCCAGCGGTCGGCCTGGCTGAACGTCAGGTAGCCATGGGCTGCACCAGCAGGGCTCACCACGCGGCCCGCGTCATCGACGTGTGCCGGTGCGCACTCGGCCTTGCTGTGTTCCTTCAGCCCGCAGTCTTGACCTTCGCAGTTCATCAACACGAACTTGGTCGCGTTCCAGAGCTTGTTGCAGAAGTTGCGGTAACCCTCGGCGCGCTTGGTGTCGAAGTTGATGTTGCGGCCCAGGCTTGCGTAGCTGGCCATGGTGAAGCGCAGTGCGTCGGCGCCATAAGCCGGCATGCCGTCGGGGAACTCTTTCTTCACGCGAGCCGCCACTTTGGGCGCGGTCTCGGGCTTGCGCAGGCCCACGGTGGATTTT
>JACMKW010000129.1 GCA_014379885.1 Rhizobacter sp. | reverse complement strand
CGTCGGCCACCGCGAATCAGAAGTTTGTCCATGAGATCAGGCTTTCTTGCCACCATGACCACCCCGGCTACCCGAACCCGCTGGCGCAGGCTCGCCAGCCGCAGTGAACACTGCGGCGGGTTTCAGTGGTGGTGTGTGGAGGCCGGAGCTGGGCTTGCAGCCCACTCGACCGGGGTCAGCGTCTTCATGGACAGGGCGTGGATTTGCTCGCGCATTCTATCGCCCAGCGCCTGGTAAACCTGCTGGTGGCGAGCCACGCGGCTCTTGCCCTGGAACTCGGCCGACACGATGGTGGCGAAGAAATGGCGGCCATCACCCTCGACCTGCAAGTGCTCGCAGGCCAGGCCTTGCGCGATGTAGCGCTCGACTTCGGCGGGGGTGGGGTCAGCCATGGTGGCAAGGATTATCGCCGAAGGATGCGTGTCATCCCGACGAACGTCGGGATCCACTCTGGCGCCATCGCACTGCTTCTGAGACGCGGAGTACCTGAACGTGTAGATCCCGACGTTCGTCGGTATGACATTGGGCTAGGAGCGGATCTTGTAGCCGATGCGCAGCAGGTGCAGGCACAAGGCGCACACCACGGCGAGACTGGTACCAACGATCGCCAAACTGATCCAAGGCGACACATCGCTCACGCCGAAGAAGCCATGGCGAAAGCCATCGATCATGTAGAAAAACGGGTTCAGGTGGCTCACCGTCTGCCAGAACGGTGGCAACGACTTGATCGAATAGAAGACGCCCGACAAGAACGTCATCGGCATGATGATGAAGTTCTGGAAGGCGGCAATCTGGTCGAACTTCTCGGCCCACAGCCCCGCGATCAGGCCCAGCGCGCCCATCATCGCGGCGCCGCTCAGCGTGAAGACGATGATCCACAGCGGGTTGGCCAGAGGGGGCGGCGCAAACCACACAGTGACCAGCAGCACGCCTGAGCCCACCACGATGCCGCGCACCACTGAGGCCCCCACATAGGCCACGAACCAGGCCCAGTGGCTGAGAGGCGTGACCAGCAGGAACACCAGGTTGCCAGTGATCTTGCTCTGGATCAGCGAGGAGCTGCTGTTGGCAAAGGCGTTTTGCAGCACGCTCATCATCACCAGGCCGGGGATGAGAAAGCTGGTGTAGCCCACTTCGCCAAACACCTTGACGCGGCCTTCGAGCACGTGGCCAAAGATCAGCAAATACAGCACGGCGGTGAGCACCGGCGCGGCCACGGTCTGGAAGCTGACCTTGTAGAAGCGCAGCATTTCCTTGTACATGAGCGTTCTTGCGCCCGACAGCGAAACCATCACACGGAAACCTTCATCTTGTCGATCGTCACGGGCGGGCCTTGCATGATTTCAAGGAACACGTCTTCGAGGTCGGCCCGGCCAATCTCCAGGTCTTCGGGCTGGCAGCCGGCAGCGCGCAAGGTGGCGAGCACTTGTTCCACTTCAGCGGCGTCATGCGCTTTCACCTGCACGATGCGGCCCGTCACCCGAGCGTGTGCGAGCAATGCAGGCGGCAACGGCGTGTCCAACTTGAACCGCATCATCGTGCTGGCCGTGCCGGCCAAGAGCGCCGACGTGCGATCCAGCGCGACCACCCGGCCCTGCTTCAGCATCGCAATGCGGCCACACAGCGCTTCGGCTTCTTCCAGGTAGTGCGTGGTCAGCAACACCGTGTGGCCTTGCTTGTTCAAGCGGTCGACAAACTGCCACAGCGTCTGGCGCAGCTCCACATCCACACCGGCCGTGGGCTCGTCGAGCACGATCACCGGTGGGCGGTGCACCAGGGCCTGCGCCACCAGCACGCGGCGCTTCATGCCGCCCGAGAGCTGGCGCATGTTGGCGTGGGCCTTGTCAGCCAGGCCCAGGCCGGCCAGCAACTCGTCGATCCAGGCGCCGTTGTTGCGCACGCCGAAGTAGCCGCTTTGAATCACCAACGACTCGCGCACGCTGAAGAACGGGTCGAACACCAGCTCTTGCGGCACGATGCCCAGCTGGCGGCGAGCGGCTGCGTAGTCGGTGACCACGTCGTGGCCATGCACCATCACCTGGCCTCCGGTGGCCCGAGTGAGGCCGGCCAGGATGCTGATCAGCGTGGTCTTGCCGGCCCCGTTGGGGCCAAGCAAACCGAAGAATTCGCCGGGCTGGATGTCGAAGCTCACACCATCCAACGCACGCACCTCGCGGCCGGCGGTTGAGTAGAGTTTGCTGACGTTTTGGAAGGAGATGGCTGGCATGGAGGGCGCGATTGTAGGCAGGCGGCTCTTTTCTCGCTGGCGGTGAAATGGCTGTCTGGTGCTAGATTCCCCGCAAAGCCAGACACAAGAGAGACGAGACAAAAATGGCCCCTCCCCCGAAGAAGCCGCGCCGCACCGCCGAGCGCATTCTGGAAGTGACGCTGGAGCTGTTCAACCGCTTCGGCGAGCCCAATGTCTCGACCACCCTGATCTCGGCCGAGCTGAACATCAGCCCTGGCAACCTCTACTACCACTACCCGGCCAAAGACGAGTTGATCAACTCGCTTTTCGGCCGCTACGAAGAAGCGCTCAACCAGTTGCTGCACGCCGCCGACGACGTGCGCAATGTCGAAGACGCGTGGCTCTTCTTCCACATGCTGTTCGAGCTGATCTGGCGCTACCGCTTTCTCTACCG
>JACMKW010000128.1 GCA_014379885.1 Rhizobacter sp. | reverse complement strand
CTTGGCCTTGACCTTGCGCGACTCGCCGTTGATCACCTCGGTGGTGGTGACCTCGGTGGTCGCGCCCTTCCAGCTGCTGCCGGCCTTGATGCCGAACACGTTGAACGAGGTGGAGCCGTCGGTGTTCTTGATCTCATGGCGGCCCCAGCCCGACTCGTGCGCGGCTTGCGCCACCATGAAGTTGGCAGGAATGCCGGTCACGGCCTCGGCCGCCTTGGCTGCACCGTCGTGAAGTTTCAGGAAGCCGATCTGGCGGTCTTTGCCGCTCAGGCTGTTCAGTGGCACCGCCGTGTGCTTGGTGTCCTTGACGGCGGGTTGCTGCGCCAGTGCCGCCGCGGCGTCAGCTGCCATGTTGGCGAGCGGTTCACCGAGCTGGCGTTCCAATTGTTTGGCAATCACTTCCGAGAGGCCGCCTTTCAATCCCGTCATCTGGGTGGCGAACTGCGCATCGAGCATTTCGGTGCCCATCTTGGTACCAGCGTTGTCGAGCATGCCCGACGACATGCTCGCCTCGCGCATGCTCTTCATCAGCTGCTGCATGAAGATGCCCTCGAACTGCTTGGCAGCTTCCTTGACCGCGGCCTTCGGGTCGGTCGATGCGGTGTTGCGCAGGTTCGCCAGCGCGCGGATGTCGCTGCCGCCGATGGGGGAGCCGGATGAAATGGCCATGTCAGTTGCCCTCCTGCGTCATCCCGGCGTACGCCGGGATCCATTGCAGCGCGCCCGCGGCGGCGCATGCACGTGGCAACGGGTGGATCCCGGCGCGGGCAAAGCCCGGCCTGTCCTGAGCCTGTCGAAGGGCCGGGATGACGGGGTTGTGAGGCACTGCCATCAGATCACCTCGATTTCCGCATTGAGGGCGCCAGCAGATTTCATCGCTTGAAGAATCGCGAGCAAATCTTGCGGCGTCGCACCCAGCGCACTCAGCGCCTTCACCACATCGGCCAGCTTGGTACCCGCCGGCAACTGGATCAGCGCACCGGGTTCTTGTTTGATGGTGATATCGGCCTTTTCCCTCACCACCGTCTCGCCCTTGGAGAACGGCCCGGGTTGGCTGATCACCGGCGTGGAATTGATGGTCACCGACAAGCTGCCATGCGCCACCGCACAAGCACTGAGCGACACGGCCTGGTTCATCACCACCGAACCGGTGCGTGCATTGATCACCACCTTGGCGGCCGGCGAGGCCAGCTCCAGCGGCAGGTTTTCGATGTCGGCCAGAAACGCCACGCGCGCCTCGGGCGACTCGGGCATGCGCACCTGCACCACCCGGCCATTGATCGCACGGGCCATGCCTTCGCCCATCTTGGTGTTGATGGCGCGCACGACCTCGCGTGCCGTGGTGTAGTCGCTCGCATTCAAGTCGAGCTGCAATGTCTGGCCCTGGTTCAGCGGCGTGGGCACGGCACGCTCGACCGTTGCGCCTTCGGGCACACGCCCAGCGCTCAGGTGGTTGATCTGCACCTTGGAGCCGCCCGCCGAAGCGCCTGCGCCACCCACAATGAGGTTGCCTTGCGCGAGCGCGTAGACCTGCCCGTCGGCGCCCTTGAGGGGCGTGGCGATCAGCGTGCCGCCGCGCAGCGACTTGGCGTTGCCCATCGAGGCCACGCTCACGTCGATGGTCTGGCCGGGCTGCGCAAATGGCGGCAGTTGCGCGGTGACCATCACGGCCGCCACGTTCTTGATCTGCATGTTGGTGCCCGGTGGCACGGTCACGCCCATCTGCTGCAGCATGGCTGCCAGGCTCTGGGCGGTGAAGGGGGCGGAAGTGGTCTGGTCGCCGGTGCCGTCGAGCCCGACGACAAGTCCGTAGCCCACCAATTGGTTGCTCCGCACGCCCTGGATGGCGGCGATTTCCTTGATGCGCGTGGCGTGGGCCGCGGAGGGCCACCAGAGCGCGGCGGTTGCGGCCATCACCGTGAGGCCGATCAGGGCTTTGATCAGCGCTTCGAGCAGCTTGTCTTGGGTGGTTTCCATGTGGCAGCAATCCTGGTTGCTGCCATTCTGGAATTCTTTAGAACGGGAGAACGTTCAAAAAGAAGCGCCCCAACCAGCCTATTCCATTCGCATCAGCCTGGGCACCGCGGCCGCGGTGGTCAATGCGCACATTGGCAATCTGTGCCGAAGGCACGGTATTGCCCGGCTGGATGGCGCGCGGGTCGACCTGGCCCGAAAAACGCAGCACGTCGACGTTCTGGTTCACGCCGATCTGCTTTTCGCCGGTGATCAGCAGGTGGCCGTTGGGCAGCACCTCAGTGACCACGCTGGTGATGACGCCCGAGAAGTCATTCGT
>JACMKW010000127.1 GCA_014379885.1 Rhizobacter sp. | reverse complement strand
TGCCTTCGTAGACGCTCATCTCCAGCATCTTCGGGTCGATGAGGATGAGCCGAACGTCGCGTGCTTCCGCCTTGTAGAGCAGGCTCAGGATCATCGCGTTGATGCCGACCGACTTGCCCGAGCCCGTGGTGCCGGCCACCAGGCAGTGCGGCATCTTGGCGAGGTCGGCCACCACGGGGGCGCCGATGATGTCTTTGCCCAGGCCCATGGTGAGCTGCGAGGCCGCGTCGTTGTAGACCTGCGAGCCGAGGATTTCGCTCAAGCGGATGGTCTGGCGTTTGGCGTTGGGCAACTCCAGTGCCATGTAGTTCTTGCCGGGGATCACCTCGACCACGCGGATGCTCACGAGGCTCAGCGATCGGGCCAGGTCTTTCGCCAGATTGACGATCTGCGCGCCTTTCACACCCGTGGCAGGCTCGATCTCGTAGCGCGTGATCACCGGGCCCGGCGACGCTGCCACAACACGCACTTCGACGCCAAAGTCCTTGAGCTTCTTCTCGATGAGGCGTGAGGTCATCTCCAGCGTCTCGGGGGTCACGCTTTCTACGCGGCCCGGCGCGGCGTCGAGCAGATCGACCTGCGGCAGCTTGGTGTCAGCCAGTTCGATGAAGAGCGGCTTCTGGCGCTCCTTCACCACGCGCTCGGACTTGGGCACCTCGATCATCGGCGACTCGATGACGATGGGCACATGGTCTTCATGCAGTTGGTGCTCAAACTCCACAATGTGCTCGCGCTCGCGCAGCGCCTGCTCACCGATGCGTTGGTCTTCGGCGCGCTCGATGCGCTCCACTCGACGCTCACGCAGCGAATCGACCCATTGCCCGATCCCTTCGGCCGCGCGCAGCCAGGAGAAGCGGAAGGCCAATGCCAGGCCGGCCACCAGCACGGCGATCCACAACACACCGGAGCCCGCAAAACCGAGGAGCTTTTGAGTCACCGGCCCGAGCAAATAACCCAACACGCCGCCGGCATTGCCCCCGGCCACACGCTGTTCGAGCTGATAGAGCCGTGTCCATTCAAGCGCGCAACTGGCACTCAGCAGTAACAGCACGCCGACCCAGAACATCCATAACGGCCAACGCGGCCGGTACGTGCCGGGTACATCGCCGCCACGCAGCACACGAGCCAACGCGCTGAGCCAAGCCCGCAACCCAATCGCGAGACCCCACCAGGCGGAATAGCCGAACAATACAAAAACAATGTCGGAGAAGCGTGCGCCGAGCGCGCCGATCTTGTTGAGCGGCAAGGCGCCTGTGCCAGAGGTGGAGAACGCAGCATCGGCCGGGTTGTGGGTGGCCATGGCGATCAGCGCCAGCAACCACAACACACCGCCAACGAGCACACCGAAGCGCGCACGCAAACCCACAGGCTCGAACGGTGTACTCAGGCTGGGTGAACCATCGCGGGTGTAGGTGCCCGCAGCCGATGTGGTGTTGCCCGCATCGGGGCGAAGCGATCCAAGCGGAAATGTCATGCAACCATTGTGGCCGAAGCCACCGGTTGCGATCAGCCCACAACCCGGCAGCGCTTTCGACCGCAGGGCGGGGTCAGCCGGTCAGTCGTTCCTTGATGATGACCGAGCCGTTTTCCTGGGTCTCGACCATGCCGCGGTCTTCCAGGTCTTTCATCACCCGGCTCACCATTTCGCGCGAGGCGCCCACGATCTTGGCCATGTCCTGGCGAGAAACCTTGTTGCGGATGATCTTCACGTCGCCGTCGTCTTCGGCCATGTCGAGCAGCGAGCGCGCCACGCGGCCATACACGTCGAGCAAGGCCAGCGATTCGATCTGGCGGTCGGCGCTGCGCAGGCGCTGCACCAGGCCGCGCATGATCGCGTACGAGAGGCTCGAGTTATCGGGCAGGCAGCGTGCGAACTCGGCGCGGCCGAGGATCAGCATGTCGGTCTGCACTTCGGCG
>JACMKW010000126.1 GCA_014379885.1 Rhizobacter sp. | reverse complement strand
CCGCGGATCGCGCCTTCATCGTCTTTGGCCCAGACCACGAACACGTCGGCGATCGGGCTGTTGCTGATCCACATCTTGGCGCCGCTCAAGCTGTAGCCGCCGGCCACCTTTTTGGCGCGCGTAACCATGCTGCCGGGGTCGGAGCCGTGATCGGGCTCGGTCAGGCCGAAGCAGCCGATCCATTCGCCCGAGGCCAGCTTGGGCAAATACTTCTGCTTGGTCGCTTCGTTGCCGAAATCGTTGATGGGCACCATGACGAGCGACGACTGCACGCTCATCATCGAGCGGTAGCCCGAGTCCACACGCTCCACTTCGCGTGCGATCAGGCCGTAGCACACGTAGTTGAGCGCGGCTCCCCCGTATTGTTCGGGAATGGTGGGGCCGAGCAGGCCCAGTTCGCCCATCTCGCGAAAGATCGACGGGTCGGTCTTCTCATGGCGAAAGGCTTCGAGCACGCGCGGTGCGAGCTTGCCTTGCGCATACGCGCTCGCCGCGTCGCGGATGGCGCGCTCGTCGCTGGTGAGTTGCTGGTCAAGCAGCAGCGGGTCGTCCCACTGGAAGGCGGCTTTGTTGGTCATGGTGATGTCTCCGGTTGTTGTCCGTTCGGGCTGAGCTTGCCGAAGGGCTTCGACAGGCTCAGCCCGAACGGAGCGAGGTCAGGCAGCTTTCAAGGCGTCGCGCTGGCTCAGTTCAGCAAAGCGCTGCAGGTGCGAATCAGTGTCGCCAAAACTCAGCTCGATGGCCAGCAGGCGTTTGAACCAATGGCTGAGCGTGAGTTCGTCGGTCATGCCCATGCCGCCGTGCATCTGCACCGACTGCTGGCTGATGAAACGGCACGCATTGCCCACCACCACCTTGGCGGCCGACAGCGTCTTGCGGCGCTGCATGTCGTCAGGCAGCGTGCAGTTCATCGCCGACAGATAGGCCATGGAGCGCGACTGCTCCAGGTGCAGCAGCATGTCGGCCGTGCGGTGCTGCAAGGCCTGGAAGCGGCCGATGGGCTGGCCGAATTGTTGACGGGTTTTGAGGTATTCGACGGTGGCGCTGACGGTGGCTTCCATCACACCCAGCGCTTCGGCGCACAGGGCGGCGAGGCCGATGTCGAGCGCACGTTCGATGGCGGGCAAGGCGGCTCCCGCGGCACCGAGGCGGGCACTGGCAGGCACCTTCACTTCGCGCAAGATCACTTCGGCAGCGCGGCGGCCATCGAGCGTGCCGTACACCTTGAGCTCCAGGCCCGGCGTGTTGCGTGCCACGCGGAAGACGCTCACACCTTGCGCATCGCCGGCAGCACCATCGGTGCGTGCCGAGATCAGCAACTCATCGGCGGCACCGGCTTGTGCCACAACCGACTTGTGGCCTTGCAGCAAGAAGCCGTCACCGTTCTTGGTGGCACGCGTTTCGACCCAGCCCGCGTCCCCACGGGCCGCAGCCTCTTGATGCGCTAGCACCACGATGCGCTCACCCGAGCCCATGGCGGGCAGCAGCTCGGCTTGCTGCTCGTCGCTGCCGAAATCACGCACCAAGGCGGTGGCGACGACGGCGCTTTCGAGCAGCGGCTCGCACAGCAGGGCCGAGCCCACCGACTGCATGGCCAGCAGGGTTTCGATCGGGCCGTAGCCCAGGCCGCCGTGCGCCTCGGGCACGTTCATCGAAAGCACACCCAGATCGGCCAGGCCTTGCCAGACCTCTTTGCTCCAGCCCTCGGGGCTGGCGATGATGCCTTTGCGGCGCTCGAAGCTGTAATCGCCTTGAACGAAGCGCGAGATGGCGTCTTGCAGCTGTTGCTGCTCTTCACTGAAGCTGAAGTCCATGGTGGTGGTCTCTTGTGGTGCTGATCAGAGTCCCAGCAATTGCTGAGAGATGATGTTTTTCTGAATCTCGTTGGAGCCGCCAAAGATCGAGAGCTTGCGCATATTGCAGTAATGCGCGCCCAGCGAGGCCGCGTGGCGCGGGCCGATGGTGTCGTCTTCTTCGTCGCTTGCATCGTCCATCAGCGCCTCTGCGCGGAAGGGCAGCGCATACGGCCCCACGGCCACCACCAGCAGCTCGGTGATGGCCTGCTGGATCTCGGTGCCCTTGATCTTCAGGATCGAAGCCTCGGGGCCCGGCGCCTTCTTCTGGCTTTCGGCTGACAGCACGCGCAGGTTGGTCATCTCCAGGGCCAGCAGATCAATCTCGATCTGCGCCACCTTGGCCGAGAAGAGCGGGTCTTGCAGCAGCGGCTTGCCGTGTTTCTTCTCGGTGGCAGCCACACGCTTCAGGCGATCGAGTTCGCGCTTGGCGATGCCGATGCCGGCGATGTTGCTGCGCTCGTGGCCGAGCAGAAACTTGGCGTAGGTCCAGCCCTTGTTCTCTTCGCCAATGAGGTTCTCGGCCGGCACACGCACTTCTTCGAACCACACCTCGTTGACTTCATGCGCGCCATCGAGCGTGATGATGGGGCGCACGGTGATGCCCGGCGTTTTCATGTCGATCAGCAAGAAGCTGATGCCGCGCTGTGCCTTGGCTTGTGGGTCGGTGCGCACCAGGCAAAAGATCCAGTCGGCGTGCTGGCCGAGCGTCGTCCAGGTCTTCTGGCCGTTGACGATGAAGTGGTCGCCTTTTGCATCGACACCACGCACCGCGCGTGTCTTGAGCGAAGCGAGGTCTGAGCCGGCACCTGGCTCGGAGTAGCCCTGGCACCACCATTTGCGTGCCGATGAGATGTCGGGCAAGAAGCGCTTGTGCTGCTCGGGTGAGCCGAAGGCCATGATGACCGGCGCCACCATCTTGATGCCAAAGGGAATGAGCCGCGGCGCGCCGGCCGCAGCGCACTCTTCTTCAAAGATGTACTGCTCAACCGAGTTCCAGCCCGGGCCGCCGAATTCCTTGGCCCAGCCCGGGCCGCCCCAGCCGCGCTCGTGCAGCGTGCGCTGCCACAGCACATGGTCGTCGCGGGTGAGGCGCAAGCTGTTCACCACTTTGTGGCGAATCGAGTCGGGCAGCTTGGCATTGACGAAGCTGCGCACCTCCTCGCGGAAGTTTTGTTCTTCTGGGGTGAAGGTCAGATCCATGGTGGTCTCTTGGGAGTCGGGCTTGGCGGCGGGCTTGATTTTGTACTGCAATGCAGAATATCATTCCGCACACAAAAACAAGACTTAAATTGTTCATGCTCCCAGTCGGGCTGTCAACTTGCGGACTTTACCGACATGAAATGTCTCTCTTTCCGTGGGAGCTTTGACACGGTTGGCAGGTCGGGCCTGCTGAAACTCGGGGATTGCCACAGGCAACGGTTTGCAGATTTGTGTTCCACTTTGGGCGCGAACGCTGGGATTGAATGAAGACGATGGACACACTCACCAAAAACGCCAAAGTAGAGCGCAGCCCGACCCTGGGCAAGCCTGCGCCCAAGGCCAAGGAAGACCGCCACTTCGTGACCGCCCTGGCCCGTGGGCTGGAGGTGCTGTCGTGCTTCCGCTCCGGCGACAAGGCCCTGGGCAACCAGGAGATCGCTCAGCGCTGCCGCCTGCCCAAGTCCACCGTGTCTCGGCTCACCTCCACGCTCACCAAGCTCGGCTATCTGATCCAGGTGGAAGAAAGCGGCAAGTACCGTCTGGGCACCGCCACGCTGTCGCTGGGCAGCGCGATGCTGGCGCGGCTCGACGTGCGGCAGATCGCCCGCCCGATGATGCAAGAGCTGGCCGACACCACCCGCTCGATGGTGTCACTCGGCACACGCGACCGGCTGTCAATGATTTATGTAGAGAACTGCCGCAGCTCGGCCGCACTCACGCTGAGCCTCGATGTGGGTTCGCGCATTCCGGTGGCCACCTCGGCCATTGGCCGCGCCTGGCTCGCCGCCATTCCCGAGCGCGAACGGCAAGATTTCATGGAGCGTGTGCAAGAGCTCGACGAAGTGGCCTGGCCCGACACTCGCGACGGCATCGACCGCGCGTTGGGCGAGTACCAGACGCTGGGGGTCACCTGCTCCTTCGGCGACTGGCAAAAAGACGTGAACGGCATCGCCCGCGCGTTTCAGCCCGGTGGCGGGCTGCCGCCCATGGCCATCAACTGCGGCGGGCCATCGTTCAACCTGTCACGCGAGTTCTTGCTCAACGAGGTGCGGCCTCGCCTGATCGACATGGTGACGCGGCTGGAGGCCTCGCTACTGCGTTGAGGCCCAGCAGCAACTCAGCTCACAGCGGCCTTACCTTGGGGCCGTTGCCCAGGCTGGGGTTTGGCGCTCGGTGCCCCGGGGGCACGGCGGCAGCGGCCAAGCCGCGCCGCACACCTTTTTCAAGCTGGCTGGCGCTGATGGGTTTGACCCAGTATTCGTGGGCGCCCAGGCTCATGGCCTTCAGGATGTCCATTGACAAATGATCGGCCGTGAGCAGGGTCACTTTCAGCCCCTGCGAAATTTCGTGCGTCAGCTCACGCACCACCTCCAGGCCGCCCAGGTCGGGCAGGTGCATGTCGAGCAGCACCAGGTCGGGCCGGTCGGCGCGCACGCGGGCCACACCCTCCGATCCGGTGGCAGCACGCACCAGGGTCACACCCGGCAGCGTGGCCGCCAACTGGGCTTCCACCAGGAGGAAGTTGAGATCCTGGTCTTCGATGTACAGCACGGTGCCGTGGGGTTCGAGTCCGGACGCTTGTGTTTCAGCCATGAGCGTCGCCTCCCGTTTGTTGCAGTGCACCAAGCATAGAACTCGCTGGCCGTAACACAAGCGAAGTGAAGCGAGTAGCAGGGTCTTCGGCCGGCCTCTCATCCGCACTTGCAACGCAGTTTTCCCGCACTTGCAACGCAGTTTTCCTCTTGTAATTAAGAATTACTGATCTAGAGTGGCAACCAATCCACCCGCGAGCCCACCCACCCACCGACCACCTTGCCACCCGATGGTCACCGCCACCCCTTTGCGCCCCGCCTCACTGCACGAAGAAGTGGCTTCCCGCCTGCGCCACATGGTGTTCGAGCGCCAGCTCGTGCCCGGCGAGTGGATCGACGAGCTTGCGCTGGCCAATGAGTGGCAGATCAGCCGCACCCCGCTGCGCGAAGCGCTCAAGGTGCTGGCCGCCGAAGGCCTGGTGCAGGCGGTGCCGCGCCAGGGCTGCCGGGTCACCGAAATGTCGGAAGACGATGCCGACGAGCTGTTCCCGGTGATGGCCCTGCTGGAAGGCCGCTGCGCTTTCGAAGCCGTGCGCAAGGCCACGCCGGAAGGCATTGCCACCTTGCGCCGCCTGCACGAAACGCTGGAGGCGCACGCCGCCACCCACAACGTCGACGGCTACTACCGCGCCAACCACGAATTCCACAGCACCGTGCAAGCGCTGGCCGACAACCGCTGGCTCGACCGTGCCACCAACGAGCTGCGCAAATTTTTGCGGCT
>JACMKW010000125.1 GCA_014379885.1 Rhizobacter sp. | reverse complement strand
TGCTGCACGGCCATCGTGAACATGCCGTAGCAAATGCCCAGCACCGGCACGCCCGAGTCCCAGACGGCTTGCGGGGCACGAAGGTCGTGCTCTTCGTAGGTGCTGGCGTGGCTGCCCGACAGGATGATGCCCTTCGGCTTGAACTCGCGGATGAACGCGTCGCTCACGTCGTTGGGGTGGATCTCGCAGTACACATGGGCTTCGCGCACACGTCGCGCAATCAGCTGGGTGACCTGGGAGCCGAAGTCGAGGATGAGGATCTTGTCGTGCATGGTCAGACCGTAGTAGCGCCTTCGCGCCCGCCAGATTGAAGGGCAAGCCGCTCGTCACGCTGCTTGCGGAAATGCGTCCAGGCCAACACCAGCGCGCAAAGCTGCAGCGCGGCGCAGAAGTAGAACGGTGCACCCAGGCGCCAATCACCCTTGGGCATGTGCGACACCATGCTCAGCAAGGGCGCGCCTATCAATGGCGCAATCACCGCAGCCATGCTGTTGACCGAGCTCACGGCACCCATGGTCTGGCCCTGCGAGTTGGCGTCAGCGGCACCTGAGATCAAGCTCTGAATGGCTGACGCGGCAGTGGAGCCCAGCAGGCCGATGATGATGACGGCATACATCATCCAACCCTCGGTGGCGGCACCGAACGCGAAGTAGGTGAGCGTGGACGAAGTGAGCCCGATCAACGCCAGTCGCTTGGCGCCAAAGCGCTTGAGCAAGCGACCCAGCAGCAGGCCCTGCACCAAGGCCGACGAAATGCCCACGGCGAAAAGCGACATGCCGTTTTCCATCGGGCCCCAGCCGAACTTGAAGGTGGTGTACAGCACCCAGCTCGTGTGCAGGATGAATTGCGCGAGCCCTGCACAGGCCACCACCGCCACCAGTCTGCCCACACCATGCAACTGCCCCAGCGCCGATAACGCCGCGATGGGGTTCGCGGCAGACCAGCGAAACGGCTTGCGGCGTTCAACGGGTAGCGATTCCGGCAGCACGAAGTAGCCGTACAGCAGATTCACGATCGCCAAGCCGCCGGCCACGAAGAACGGCAGCTGCAAATGAATGTGTCCGAGCAGCCCGCCCATCGACGGCCCTAGGATGAAACCCAGGCCGAACATCGCGCCCAGCATGCCAAAGCGCTTGGCACGCTCTTCCGGCGGCGTGATGTCGGCCACGTAGGCATTGGCCACTGCGATGTTCGATTGCATGGCACCGCTGAACAAGCGCACCACGATCAACATCCACAGCGCCGTGGCCAGCCCGGTCACGAAAAAGCTCAAGGCCAGCCCGCAAAAACCCACCAGCAACACCGGCCTGCGGCCGTATTGGTCGGACAGCGCGCCGATGATGGGCGAGCCGAAGAAGTTCGTGATGCCGAAGGCGAATGCCACGGCGCCCGTCCACAGTGCCTGATCCGCTTGCGAGCCGCCGGTGAAGGTGCCCACCAGAACGGGCAGCACCGGGATGATCAAGCCGATCGACACCATGTCGATCAGCACCGTCAGCATGATGAAACGCATGGCCGCCTGGCGGACCGCGCCAGGCGCGGCCGCGGGGCTCACAGGGGGCTCATTCGGCACGGTAGTTCGGAGCTTCCTTGGTGATCTGCACGTCGTGCACGTGGCTCTCGCGGATGCC
>JACMKW010000124.1 GCA_014379885.1 Rhizobacter sp. | reverse complement strand
GTCTCGACCAGGATCGACGGCACGTCGGGCGCCTTCAACACCGCAAACCCGGCCTGCTCCACGCTGCCCTTGTGCAGGTAGCCCACCTTGCGGATCTGCCCCAGCACCTCACCGCCGAGCTTCAGGCTGTCTTTGATCTGCGCGGTGGTGCTCATGTCGAGCAGCGCTCTGGCCACCGCGGCGTCTTTCACCTTGATGTTGACGCCACCCACCAGATCGGCAGCGTTCTCGCGGTCAGCCATCCAGCGTGCCGCGCTGCTGCTGGCGCCGTTTTGCGACAAGGCAAACACCGAGGCACCGCGCGCATGCGGCTTGAAAAAAGCATCGGCGTGGATCGAGACGAACAGATCGGCCTGCACCCGCCGCGCCTTGCGCACCCGCTCGTGCAGCGGCACGAAGAAGTCGGCATCACGTGTGAGCATGGCGCGCATGCCGGGCACGGCGTTGATGCGGTCGCGCAGCTTGAGCGCCACCGCCAGCACCACGTCTTTTTCGCGCAGGCCGGTGGGGCCGGTGGCGCCCGGGTCTTCACCGCCGTGGCCGGGGTCGATGGCCACGATCACGAGCCGGTCGATGCGCGCCTGCGTCATGGGCGGCGCGGAGGCCGCGGGTTCTGGTACTGGCGTGGAAATCGGCGGCGGCGCGCCCATGGGCTTGTTGATCTTGCCGAGGAATTCGCCCAAGGCATCTTGCACCGCCTGGGCTGCCTTCTGCTCGGCCTGAGATTTGTCTTGAACCAGCGCCAGCAACGGGTCGCGCTCTTGTGTGGGGTGCAGGTCGAACACCAGCCGGTGCTGGTACGCCGCCACCGGCGCCAGCGTGAAGAGTTGCGGTGCGGTGCCCTGCTTCAGGTCGAGCACCAGGCGCACGACACGCGGCTGGTTTTGGCCCACACGCACCCCGGCGATGAACGGGTCGTCGGAGCGCACCTTGCCCACCAGGTCGCGCAGTGCGGGGCTGAGTTCCAGGCCATCAATGTCGATCACCAGGCGAGCCGGGTTGTCGGCCATGAAGTGTTTGACGGAGAGTGCCGTGTCTGACTCCAGCGTCACGCGGGTGTATTCGGCGGCGGGCCACACGCGCACGGCGACGATGCTGGCGCCAAAGCTCAGTTCATGCGCACCCAGTAGCAGTGCCAAGCTGCCCATACCTCGAAGCGCGTCACGCCGCTTCAAGGCAACAACTCCAGACCACGGGCGGTGCAAGCTTCAAATGTCACCCGGCGTTCGTCTCCATCCAGCGGAATCAGTTCCATGCGCAGATCGGGCACAGGCAACAAACCCGCCGCCTGCTCGGGCCATTCAGCCAGCTTGAGGCCGGTGCTTGCGAACACGTCGCGAAAGCCCGCGTCTTCAAACTCTTGCGGGTCTTTGAAGCGATAGAAGTCGAAGTGCGAGATAAAAAGTGGCGCAGAGAGACCAGGCACCTCATACGACTCCATCACCGCGTAGGTCGGGCTCTTGATGCGGCCCTGCACACCCAGGGCCTGCAGCAAGTGGCGCACGAAGGTGGTCTTGCCAGCGCCCAGTGTGCCGCGCAATTCGATGAAGGCTTCGCGAAGCGCCGGCTTCCTGGCCATCGCCTGGGCGGTGGCGGTGCAAGCGGCTTCGTCAGCCCAGCGAATGCTGCGGGTTCCTAGAATCGACAAATGAACGGTGCTCGCGAGTTGGACGGTGGGGCCTTGCTCGCACAACTGCGCGAGTGGGGCCAAGCACTGGGATTTTCCCAGATCGGTGTGGCCGATGTGGATTTGTCTTCCGCCGAACCCGGCCTGCTGGCGTGGTTGAACAACGGCTTTCACGGCAGCATGGGCTACATGGCGGCCCATGGCGTGAAGCGAGCGCGGCCCGCCGAGCTGGTGCCGGGCACGGTGCGCGTGGTCACCGCACGCATGGACTACCTGCCGCGAGACACCTCAGACGACTGGCAAGCGATCGAGTGGCAGCACATCGCTGAGCCCAGCCAGGCCGGTGTGTCGGTGTACGCCCGAGGGCGCGACTATCACAAGGTCTTGCGCTCACGCCTGCAAAAACTCGCCGAGCGCCTAGCCGAAGCGGTGGGGCCGTACGGCCACCGTGTGTTCACCGACTCGGCTCCGGTGCTCGAAGTAGAGCTCGCCTCACGCAGCGGCATCGGCTGGCGCGGCAAACACACGCTGGCCCTGCACCGCGAGGCGGGCTCGATGTTCTTTCTGGGCGAGATCTACATCGACTTGCCACTGCCGCTGTCGGAGCCGGTCGGTTCGCACTGCGGCAGCTGCAGTGCCTGCATCGACGTCTGCCCCACGCAGGCCATCATCGGCCCCTATCGGGTGGATGCGCGGCGCTGCATCTCATACCTGACCATCGAGCACGACGGCCCCATTCCCGAAGAACTGCGCGCTCCCATGGGCAACCGCATTTACGGCTGCGACGACTGCCAGCTCGTGTGCCCGTGGAACAAATACGCCCAGCGCAGCTGCCTGCCTGACTTCGACCCACGCGAGCCGCTCACCCACGCCAGCCTGCTGCAGCTGTGGGCGTGGACAGAAGATGACTTTCTGCGCCACACCGAAGGCGGGCCGATACGGCGCATTGGCTTCGAACGTTGGCGGCGCAACCTGGCAGTGGGCCTGGGCAACGCCTTGCGTGCGCAGCCCGATGCCCACACTGCACAAGCCCTTCGCTCGGCCCGCGAGGCAGCGAGCGAGCTGGTGCGCGAGCACATTGACTGGGCCCTATTGCACGGTTGAACCCACACTTTGCAACACTGCCAGCCACAGCGGGATGCTGAACATGCCGAGCACCGTCGACAAGGTCACCAGCCCGGCCACATACGCACTGTCGCCCCCCATGCGAGCCGCCAGCACGTAGGCGCTGGAGGCGGTGGGCATGGCGGCAAACAGCACCACGACGTGGCGCTGTTCGGTGGGCAACATGAGCGCCAACGCGAGGCCAATGCCCACAGCCGGCAACACCACGTGCCGTATGCCGAGCAGCGCCGCGGCCAGTCCTGGCGCGCGTTTGAGCCCGCCCAGCTTGAGGCCTGCGCCCACGGCGAGCAGGCCGATGGGCAGCGCCGCCACGCCAATGCGCTGCAACGTGGTCGCCACCGGCTGCGGAAAGCTCACACCGGCCGCGTTGGCCAGCAAGCCCGCCACGGTACTGATGATCAACGGGTTACGCGACAGCTCACGCAGGTAAGCGTGGCCGCCGTTCCGCGCCAGCGCCCACACGGCCGCCATGTTCGCAAGCGGCACGCACAGGGCAATGAGCAAGGCCATCCAGGCCACCCCTTGCGCGCCGCCCATGCGCTCGGCCAGCGCCAACGCGATATACGAGTTGAAGCGAAACGCGACCTGCGCCCCCGAGGCATGCATGCGCGCATCCACCCCGGGCCACAACCGCAGCGCAAAGGCCAGGCCGATGCCGCACAGCATCACCCCCACACCAGCAGCAGCCAGGCTCACGGTCTGCGCGGGCTGCAAGGGGCTGTTGACGATGGAGTTGAACAGCAACACCGGGAACAGCAGGTAGTACACCAGGCGTTCGGCGCTCTCCCAGACCGCGCGGTCGAGCGCGGTGTAGCGGCACAGCAGAAAGCCGCAGGCGATCAACAGGAAATCCGGCAACAACAACAGGCCATTCGACATCGCCCGAGTGTGCCAGTGCAAACTGCTGCGTAGTTTCCACAGTCGCCAACCGGCCCCTCAGCGTGCAGCATGCACATTGACCGTCTGTATTCACTTTGACCAGGAGCCAGCATGCACCGCAGAACCCTTCTCGCCACCGCTCTCGCTTTGTCTGCCGTGACACCCGCTGTGTGGGCGCAGGCTTACCCGACCAAGCCGGTGCGGCTGGTGGTTCCGTTTGCACCCGGCGGCACCACCGACATCGTCGCGCGCGTGGTGGCCGAAAAGATCAACATCGCGCTGGGCCAGACCATGATCGTCGAGAACAAGGCCGGCGGCGGCGGCTCGATCGGCGCCAACGAGATCGCCAAGGCCGCTCCCGATGGCTACTCGTTGGGCATGGCCACCGTCTCTTCCACCGCGGCCAACCCGGCCATCAACCCGAAGATTCCGTACAACACGCTCACCGATTTCACGCCCATCATCAACGTGGCGGCCACGCCCAACGTGATCGCGGTGCACCCGAGCTTCCCGGCGAGCGACTACAAGGGCTTTCTCGCCGAGATCAAGAAAAGCCCAGGCAAGTACAGCTTCGCGAGTTCGGGTACCGGCGGCATTGGCCATTTGCAGATGGAGCTTTTCAAGAGCCTGTCGGGCACCTTCATCG
>JACMKW010000123.1 GCA_014379885.1 Rhizobacter sp. | reverse complement strand
GCGCTGGCGCGCAAGACGGTGCGGGGAGTGATGTTCGAGATCCACCTGCCGCCGGGCGATGCCAGCGTGTCGCTGGTCAGCGGCAAGGAGCGCATTGAAGGCCCGCAGCTCGAAGGCCATGGGCCCAAGAACTCTCTGCAGGCCTTCCTGCCCAGCCGCGACATCACCGCCGACCGCGCTGTGGCCGAGTGGGTGGTGCGTGCGCCGAAAGGCACCACGCTGGCGGTGAGCGCGCGTGCTGCCCGTGCGGGCGCGGTGAAGACGACGGTGTCGCTCGACTGACTCGTTTCAGTCGCCCAACTCGTCACTCGACGCCACACGCGGCAACACCGGCGCTTCGCTCATCACATCACGCCACACCTTCTTGGGCAGGAAGGTGCGGAGCTGCTCGATGGCCTTGTCGATCAGCAGCGGGTGCAACTCGTGGCCGATGCCGGGCAACACGTCGGCCGTCACGTCGCCGCCCATGGCCACCAGGCGCTCGGCAGAATCAATCGCCGGACCCGGTGTGATCACCGGATCGACCATGCCGTGAAAGAAATGCAGCGTGGTGTCGTGCGGTGCATGTGCCGGCTGCATGGCGTGCCGCCCCGAGAACGCAAGCACCCGCCCGGCCAGCGCGCGCTCGGCCTGCACTGCTTCGAGCGCCATGATGGCGCCTTGCGAGAACCCGGCCAGCGCGGTGCGCTCCCAACCCGTGTTGAACTGCTGCTGCAAGGCACGCACCGTGGCAATAAACCGGGGCAGGGCCACGGCCACACGCTCGGCGCGGTTGCTGTCGTTCACCCCTTGCACTGAAAACCACTGCCAGCCGGCACCACCGCCCGGGATGCCGTCGAAGGGCTCGGGCGCGTCAAGGCAAATCACCGCCGCCTGCGGGTACTCGGCCACCAGGCGCTGCGCGAGCGGCGTCATGTCGGACGCATTGGCGCCCACACCGTGGAACAGCAGGAACAACAAGTCGATCGCGCCGCTGGGCGGCAAGTGGGCGAGGGCGGTGGCAGGCATGGGCGTGAGTTTGCACGCTGCCCGGTCAGGGTTTGCCCATAGGTAACACCGTCACCAGGCCCTTCTCGTGACAGATCGCACACCCTAGAATCACAACCTGTTACACGGTGAATCCGGTTGTGACGATCGCGTCAAAAACGCAGATACAGGAGTCCCTCATGAGCGAAGCATTGCTGGCCCGTCAGTTCCAGGAATCCCGGATCGAAGACGAGGCCATCCTCGGCGCCGTGCTGGCCATGCCCGACGGCCGCATCCAGCCGCTGACCTGGCTGGAGCGTGTGCAGGTGAAGCTGCACCTGACCAACGCCAAGCTGCTCGAAGCGCGTTACTTCAAGCCGGCCAATACCTGAAGCCCTGAAGCCGGAGCGCCGCGGTGCTCAGTGCACCTGCGGCGTGTTGACCCACAGCACCCGCGCCGGCAGCCGCTCGCAGCTCACATTGCAACGGCCTCGGATGGGAGATGCCGTTGTGAGCCAGGAACGCGCAGCCGAGTTCAAGGCCTGGTTGAAAGTTAGGGCGCCGATCTGCCTTTCAGGTCAGCCCCATGCGCCGCGCCTGCTCGCTCAGCTCGGCCCGAAACGCCGGGTGGGCGATGCCGATCAGCGCTGCGGCGCGCTGCTTGGCCGACTTGCCGCGCAGCTGAGCCACACCGTGCTCGGTGACCACGTAGTTGACGTCGTTCTTGCTCGTGCTCACGTGGGTGCCGGGTGACAGGCAGGGCACGATGCGCGAAATGCTGTCGTTCTTGGCGGTGGACGGCAGCACGATGAAGGCCTTGCCTCCGCGCGAACGGTTGGCCGCGCGCACGAAATCAGACTGGCCGCCGGTGCCCGAGTAGGGCAGGTGGGCCAGGCTCTCCGAGCCGCATTGCCCCAGCAGGTCGATCTGCAAGGTGGCGTTGATGGCCATCAGCTTGTCGTTGCGTCCTGCCAGCTCCGGGCTGTTGGTGAAATCGACCGGGTGGATCTCCACGCCCGGGTTGCGGTCCATGAAGCGGTAGAGCTTGCTGGAGCCGAGCGCAAAGGTCGCGATGATCTTGCCGGGCAGGTAGTTTTTGCGCTGGCAGGTGACCGCACCGCTTTCCACCAACGTCAAGATGCCGTCGCCCAGCATCTCGGTGTGGATGCCCAGGTCGCGCTTGTGCGTGAGCTGCATCACCACCGCGTCGGGTATGCCGCCGTAGCCGATCTGCAGCGTCGAGCCGTCGTCGATCTGGTCGGCCACGTACTTGCCGATGGCCTCTTGCACCGGCCCGATCTTGGGCAAGCCCACCTCCAGCACCGCATCGCTGCTCTCCACCAACGCGCTCACCTGCGAGATGTGCACGTGGCAGTTGCCAAAGGCGAACGGCACGTTGGGGTTGACCTCAAGCACCACCGCACGCGCGCGCGCCACGGCGGCCATGGTGTAGTCGGCCCCCAGGCTGATCGAGAAGTAGCCGTGGGCGTCCATTGGCGAGGCCATCGCGAACACCACGTCGGCGCCAATCTGCCCGCGTTCGATCTGGGCCGGAATCTCGGAAAAGTAGTTGGGGATGAAGTCGACCCAGCCTTCCTGCCCACCGGCGCGGGTGGCACCGCCATAGAAGAAGGCCACGTGGCGCACGTGTTCCGTGGTGGCCGGGTCGAGGTAGGCGTACTTGCGCATCGCCAGCACCTGAGACACCTTCACATCACGGAAATCACGGCGCTGCTCGGACAGCGCTGCCAGCAGCGTGGGCGGCTCGCCCACCCCGGTGGGCACGATGATGCAGTCACCGTTGTGCACCTGCCGAACGGCGTCGGCGGCAGACAGGCGTTTACTGGAGTACAACTCGCGAACTGACATGCGGGGTTCTCCGATGTGGCGCCGCAAGCGCCGGACGGGCCCATCATAGGCGCCGCCCCAGGCCCCTACACCAGTGAACACACCAGTGAACCCGCCAGCGAATACCCCTGCCAGACTCACCCGATGACACAAGCGCCCGCGATCCCGTTGCACCTCACGGCCCATGCCCTGCGTACGCTGAGCCTCGACCCCCGCACGCACCCGCGTGCGCAAGCCCACCTCAGTGCCGCCAGCGGCTTGGTGTGTGCCCATGGCCGTGCCTATGTGATCGCCGACGACGAACACCACCTGGCGGTGTTTCGCGACCTGCACAGCCCCGGCACGCTGCACCGCATTCTTGCGGGCGACCTGCCGGTCTCCAAGAAGGCGCGCAAGCAGTTGAAGCCGGACATGGAGTCCTTGCTGCTCTTGCCCGGGGTACCGGGAGCGCTGGTGGCCTTCGGTTCGGGCTCGCGGCCGAACCGCGACAACGGCGTGCTGATTCCGCTCAGCGCGCAGGGTGAGCCCGCAGCGCGGGTGCTGCGCTTCGATCTGAAGCCGATGTATGAACCGCTGCGTGCGGCGCTGGGCGAGATCAACATCGAAGGCGCGCTGCTGCTGGGCGACGAGCTGGTGCTGCTCAACCGCGGTGTGGCCGGGCAGTCCGACAACGCGGCCGCCCACTACCGGCTGAGCGCCTTGCTCGCCGTCATCGAGGGCCGGCGCCACAAGGTGAGACCGCGTTCGATACGACCTTATCAATTGGGTGCCCTCGACGGGGTGGCGCTGGGTTTCACTGACGGCACGGCCTTGCCCGGTGGCGGCTGGGTGTTTTGCGCTGTGGCCGAAAACACGGCCGACAGTTATGCCGACGGGCCGTGCAGCGGTGCCGTGCTGGGCGTGGTTGACGCACACGGCGAGGTGGTGGCGGTGCACCGGCTCGCCACGCCCCAGCGTGCTGCGATCAAGGTCGAAGGCGTTGCCGTGAGGCAGCACCAAGCGGGCCTCGACATCTGTCTCGTGACCGATGCCGACGACCCGCGCTTGAGCTCTCAGTTGCTGCTGACCCGGCTCTGAACCAGGAACAGGCTTAGAACTTCAGCTTCAGGCCGAGCGCGATGGTATTGCCTGCATCCAGGCCGGTGAGTTTGTCGTTCATCACCAGCGCATAGATGTTGGTGCTCTTGGAGAGGGCGTAGTCGTAGCCGACCGTCAGCGTCTTGCTGACCACCTCGCTGGTGGGGAACTCGGCCTTGGCGTTGCCATACTGCGCCAATACCTTGCCCGGGCCCACCGGCGCCGACACACCCACGCCGTAGATGGTGCTCTTGGTGCTGGCCGTGGCCTTGGTCTTGACCTGGCTGTACTGGCCGAACAGCTTCACCACCTTGAGGTCGTACGACAGGCCCAGCTGCGCCGACCGCTGGTTCTCGAAACCCGCCGATTGAATGGCCGGGGTGCTGCCGAGCAGCCCTTGCTTGACCTGCTGGTAGGCCACGGTCGCGGCAAACGGGCCGCCGAAGTACAGCACGTTGGCGCCCACGTTGTTGCCCGGCTGGGTGCCTTCACCGAGCGAGCCTTGCAGGTTGAAGCTGAAGCCGCCTGTGCTCGTGCTGGAGTACAGGAGCGAGTTGCTCCAGCCGGTGTCGCCCAGGAAGGCCAGCATCTGCGGGTGCACCACGCTCGGGGTCAGCACCTGGCGGATCGATGGTGAATAGCCGAACGAGTCGCCGAAGGCATTGAAGATCAGTGTGGAGACGAAGAACTGGTTGGTGGTGCGGCCCAGCGTGGTGGAGCCGAAGTCGCCCTCCAGGCCGACCCAGGCGGCGCGCGCCCAGAAGACGTCGGGCCCGAAGCGACCGGCGGCGCCGACGTCGGCGCGCAGAAAGGTTTCGATCGCGAACTTGGCCTTGAGGCTGCTGCTCAGCGATTCCTTGCCGCTGAAGCCGAGAAAGCTGGTGGCCATGTTGCCGCTCTCCACCCTCTTCACCTTCGGGGCGCCTGCGTCTTGAAACTGGCCGACCGACATGTCGACCAGGCCGTAGATGGAGACCGACGACTGCGCGAATGCGGCGGCCGGCAGGCACAGCGTGGCGGCTGCGAGCGCAACGGATTTGAGGGTACGGGTCATGACGAGCTCACTCCAACGGTTGTGATGGGTATGGGTACAAAGAAGCGGGGGAAAGGTACTTCGCACAACTTGTATGCAAGTGCCGTACCTGCGGGGTTGCGGCATTGTGTCTGCCCTGGCCGCTACCTTTGGTTGCGAGGGCTTGTCGCAGAATGGCACCGAACCAACTGGAGACCCGCCCATGGACCTCAGCGTCAACGGCCAGACCCGCACGCTGCCCGATGCGGACGTCGACCCCAACATGCCCTTGCTGTGGGTGATCCGCGATGTGCTCAACCTGACCGGCACCAAGTTTGGGTGCGGCGTGGCCGCCTGCGGTGCATGCACCGTGCATGTGGACGGGCAGGCCGTGCGTTCTTGCGTCACGCCCTTGTCGGCAGCGCTTGGCTAGCCGGTGCGCACCATCGAAGCCCTGGGTTCGGCCGAGCAGCCGCATGCCTTGCAAAAGGCTTGGGTCATCCACCAGGTGCCGCAATGCGGCTACTGCCAGAGCGGCATGCTGATGGCGGCGGCCGACCTGCTGGCGAAGAACCGCGACCCGGCCGACGGCGAGATCGACGCTGCCATCACCAACATCTGCCGTTGCGGCACCTACCCGCGCATCCGTGAGGCCATCAAGACGGCGGCCAAGACCTTGCGCGGCGAAGGCCGCACGGGAGTCGTTGCATGAAGCGCCGCAGCATGTTGTTGCTGGGCGCGGGCGCGCTCGGCGCGTTGGTGGTGGGCTGGGGTGTGTTGCCACCGCGCAGCCGCTTGGGGCGAGCTGACAAGCCGCCTGCCGCCGAGGGCCCGGTGGGCCTGAATGGCTGGCTCAAGGTCAACCCCGACGGCACCGTGCAGCTCGCCATGAACCACAGCGAGATGGGCCAGGGTGTGCACACCGCGTTGGCCATGTTGGTGGCCGAGGAGCTCGATATCTCGCTGGCCAAGATCAAGCTGGTGCAGGCCGTGCCCGACAAGATCTACGGCAACGTGGCCATGTTCGTGGCCAGTTTGCCGCTGCATCCGCACGACAGCGAGCCTGGCCGCGAAACCGGTGGTGTGAAAACCGGCCGCTGGATCGTCAGCAAGGTGGCGCGAGAGCTCGGCATCAGCGTCACCGGTGGTTCGTCGAGCGTGGCCGATGCCTGGGGCGTGTTGCGCCTGGCGGCTGCCACGGCACGCGCGCAACTGCTGGGTGCCGCGTCATTGCAATGGAAGCTTCCACGCGAAGAGCTGCAGATCGTTGATGGTGTGGTGAGCCACCCTTCGGCCAAACAAGGTGCGCATTTCGGCGAGCTGGCGCGTGTGGCCGCGGCCACACCGGTGGGCGAGGTGAAGCTGAAAGACGCCAAGGCCTGGCGCTTGATCGGCACCGGGGCACCACGCACCGATTTGCCGGCCAAGGTGGACGGCAGCGCGAAGTTCGGCATCGACACGCGCCTGCCCGAGCAGGTGTACGCCGTGATCCGCCACAGCCCCGTGCTGGGCGGTGGCCCGGGCCGGGTCGACAGCGACGCCGCGATGAAGCTGCCGGGTGTGGAGCGTGTGGTGCGCCTCGGGCCCTACGCGGGCTCCACGGCCGCCGTGGCCGTGGTGGGCCGCACCTACTGGCATGCCAAACAGGGCGCACAGGCGCTCGACATCGAATGGCGCGCGCCACCCGCCGGCACGGCAGATTCCCAACAGATCGCTCGCGCGCTGGAGGCCGCCGCACGTGAAGCCGCGGCCTCGCAGGGTGGCTTCACATTCCACAGGGCCGGCGACGTGACAGCGGCCAGCGCCGCCGCAGCGCGGCGCATCGAGGCCGTGTACCACGCACCCTATCTGGCACATGCGGCGATGGAGCCCATCAACTGCACCGCACGTGTGAAAGATGGTCGTGTGGAGGTCTGGGCCCCAACCCAGGTGCCCGACATGGCGCGCGCCGAGGCGGCCCGTGTGGCGGGGGTGAGCGTTGGCGCTGTGACCTTGCACGTGACTTATCTCGGCGGTGGTTTCGGCCGCCGGCTGGAAGTCGACTTCGTGGGCCAGGCGGTGCGCATTGCGCTGGAGACCAACGGCCGCCCGGTGCAACTGGTGTGGCCGCGCGAAGAAGACACCACGCACGACTTCTACCGCCCGGCGGGTGCGGCGGTGATGCAGGCCAGCATCGACGCGCAGGGTGTCGTCACGGGTTTGAGCATCACCAGTGCCGGCGACATGATCACGCCGCGCTGGTTGGAGCGTGGCCTGCCCGCACTGGCGGGCCCGCTCGACATGCCCGACAAGACGGCGAGCGAGGGCCTGTTCGACCTGCCCTATGCCATTGCCAACCAACGCATCGCCCACGTGGCCACGCGCAGCGGTGTGCCGGTGGGTTTCTGGCGCTCGGTGGGGCATTCGCACAACGCGTTTTTCTCCGAGGGGTTCATCGACGAACTGGCGGTCGAGCTGAAGCAGGACCCGGTGGCGTTTCGCCTGTCGCTGCTGGCTGACATGCCGCGTTACGCGGCGGTGCTCAAGCTCGCGGCCAGCAAGGCCGGCTGGGGCCAGCCGCTGCCGGCGGGGGTGGCGCGTGGTGTGGCGCTGCACGAGAGCTTCGGCAGCATCGTGGCGCAGGTGGCCGAGGTATCACTGCTCGACGGCAAACCGCGCGTGCACCGCGTGGTGTGTGCGGCCGACATCGGCACCGTGGTGAACCCTGGGATCGTGGCGCAGCAGATGGAGAGTGCGGTGATCTTTGGCTTGAGTGCGGCTTTGTATGGTCGTGTCGACATCGTTGGCGGTGTAGTGCAGCAGACCAATTTTCCGAACTACCCGGTGCTGAAGCTGGCGGATTCGCCACGCATCGAGACGCATTTGATTGCGAGCTTGAACCCACCGGGCGGGGTGGGTGAACCGGGCACGCCGCCGATTGCGCCAGCGGTGGCGAATGCGTTGTTTGTGTTGACGGGGAAGAGGGTGAGGGCGTTGCCGTTGGTGGTTTGATTTCTTGCGTCATTCCCGCGAAGGCGGGAATGCAGAATGCTTCGCACGTCATCACCTGTTCGGGCGTGCGAACCACCATCCCGTTCGGGCTGAGGTATCGAAGCCTTGTGCAGGTTGTGCCGCTGCGCGAAGGATTTTCTTCGTACTTCCAGCGGGTGCGTCGGGATGTGCCCCCGACAGGGCAGTAACTTTCTTTTGCTTCGCCAAAAGAAAGTCACCAAAGAAAAGGCGACCCTCGTCGCCGGTCGGCCTAGGGCCGACT
>JACMKW010000122.1 GCA_014379885.1 Rhizobacter sp. | reverse complement strand
GGGGTGCATGAGGAAGTCCCTTCTGGACTGGCTGACCCGCAGCCGGTGGTGCCATTGGCGTGCCCGCCTTGACGGGGGTTGCGCCAAATGGCGCGCGTGGGCTCGCATGGACACGATGCAACGCATGCGCAATCTCAAGGCCCAGGCCCTGCAAGGTCTGTCGGCTGCAGACTCGCGGCGCTGGTTTCGCAGATGCTCAAGGCGCCCCTGTGCACGACACCAGAATCAACAAGCCCCGAATCGCAGGCCACTCTGCCCCCATGTAGAACTGGCCGCCGAAAGCGATACCGGCCATGCCTTTATCGGTATCGCGCATGCCATGTGCGCTCAAGATCATCACGTCCAGGTCGTCGCGCTCGGCGACTGCTTGCGCGATTTGCCCGATGCGGGCTACGTCGTTGAACACAGCACCTGCCTCGGCGTACGAGTGTCCCATCACCGCCGAGCCCCGCGCTACATCGTCGCGGGGACGCGTTCCGGTAATGCACGTTGAAGCCCAACGCATGAAGATTCGCGGCATGCCCTGCAGGCCAAGTTCGACGGCAGCCTGCGGCGGCTCGCTCGGGAGGAACCAGGTCGGCAGCAGTCATTGCAAGGGCCAATTGAACCCGGCGGCACCGCCAGGCCGTGCGAGAACTGCGAGTAGCCCGCGCAGCGCCTGGACTACGAATCGAACTAGGCTACTTCATCGGCACCGGCAACGCGCTGGGCGAACCAATCGCCATGGATCGAGCAGAAGAACATCTGTCGGCGTGGCGCTGTTCAACGACTGGTCGGCGCGCGACACGCAGGCTTGGGAGTACCAGCCGCTGGGGCCCTTCCTGTCGAAGAACTTCGCGAGCACGGTGTCTCCCTGGATCGTGACCTGGGAAGCCTTGGCGCCCTTCCGTTCGCCGTTCGTTCGGCCGGCTGGTGACCCCGGTCCACTGCCCTACCTGGACTCAGCCAGCAATCGTCAACAAGGAGATCTCGACATCGTGCTGGAAGCCTGGCTGCACACGACGGCTATGCGCGACGCGGGCGGGCCCCCGGTGCGCCTCTCGCATGGCAGCTCGGCCGAAGCGCCTACTGGACACCGGCGCAACTGGTGGCGCACCACACCATGGGCGGCTGCAACTTGCAGCCAGGTGATCTGTTCGGCTCGGGCACGCTGTCGGGCCCGGGACTCGATCAGGCCAGCTCGCTGTGGAGTTGACGCAGGGCGGCAAGCAACCCATCACTTTGCCCTGCGGTGAGAGCCGCAGCTTCGGCGCGTGCAGCGGGACTGTACTGCCCGCCTTGCCGCTGCGTTGAGCACGCGCCGATTTTCCATCGTCTGCATCTCGGACTCGACGACCACGGAGTGGCCTTGGTCAGCTCCAACTATGGCCACTGAAGGTTGGTTGGTACGAAATTCCGAGATGCCAGGGAAAGCACCATGCAACACGTGCAACTCAGTACGTGAACGCGTCAACACCATACGCGCTACCGGGTAGCGCGAAATCTATCGTCCCACCTGTCGTCGCAGTCAACGTGACGCCGAGCCGACAAACCCACCACAAGCCCGAGGAGACACCTCATGAACCTGAAGACCCCGCTGGCCCTGTCGCTGTCCCTGTCGGTGGCAGCCGAGGCCCCCGTCGCCAACGCCAGGGACCGCAACAGGGCCCGCGGGGTCTTCAGGTTCATGAGGGGTCTCCTCGGGCGTGGGGTGGGTTTGTCGGCTCGGCGT
>JACMKW010000019.1 GCA_014379885.1 Rhizobacter sp. | reverse complement strand
TCACCCAGCTGGCGCAGACGCTGCTGCGCTCGGTGATCGGCAAGATGGAGCTCGACAAGACCTTCGAGGAGCGCGACCACATCAACATGTCGGTGGTGGCCGCGCTCGACGAGGCCGCGAGCAACTGGGGCGTGAAGGTGCTGCGCTACGAGATCAAGGACCTGACGCCGCCGGCCGCGATCCTGCATTCGATGCAGGCGCAGATCACCGCCGAGCGCGAGAAGCGCGCACTGATCGCCGCCAGCGAAGGCCGCAAGCAAGAACAGATCAACATCGCCACCGGTGAGCGTGAAGCCTTCATTGCACGCTCGGAAGGGCAGCGTCAGGCCGAGATCAACAAGGCGCAGGGCGAGGCCGCGGCCATCGTGGCCGTGGCCGATGCCACGGCTGAAGCGATTCGCAAGATCGCTGAAGCGATCCGCTCACCTGGAGGCGAACAGGCGGTGCAATTGAAGGTGGCCGAAAAGGCCGTCGAGGCTTACGCCCAGCTCGCCCAGAAGAACAACACCATGATCGTGCCGGGCAACATGAGCGAAGTCGCTTCGCTGATCGCCACGTCGATGGCGTTGATCAAGCACAAGGCGCCGGGCGCCCCCTGAAGCCTGGGCTAGAATCGCGCCCTTCACGGAGAGGTGGATGAGCGGTTTAAGTCGCACGCCTGGAAAGCGTGTGGGGGCTAATAACCCCCCGCGGGTTCGAATCCCGCCCTCTCCGCCAGGAAGCTAGGAAGCACGGGCCTTTGCGGCCCGTTTTTCATGCCTATTTTCTGACCCCAAGCTTCTTGCCTGGCATTTTTTGGAGCGTGATGGCTGTCCGCTTGGCGCGCATCCGGGGGGCTGACTTGACGGCCAAGGCCGGCACGGTCTTCACCTTCGACAGCGCCAATGCCGCCGGTTGGGCCATCTCGATACCAAACATTTCGGCCAAATCATCATGGCCCAGCACTTTGCTGGCAGCCGGGCGCTTTGACACCCCCAGCGGTGCAGTGCCCGCCTGCGACACCAGGTCTTTGGCATCTACCCCGCGCAGCGTGAAGAGCAGCGCGGGTTGCTGATCGAGCCTGGCGCCCACCCCATAGAGCGTCGCCGCAACGTGCTTGCACATGGCAGCGCTGTCCGGGCAACTGCAGCTGAATTTGATGTCTTCGTTGGCCGGGAAGAGCCCGGTGCCTGGCCTGCAGATGCGCTCCATCACCGGCTGGCTGAACTGGCCTTGCAGCAAGGCCACGAGCGAATCGATCGACCCGGCGCAGTCGGCACCGATGCATTGCCAGATCGGGTTCGACACGCGCTCCACACTCACTCGCACGGCGTAGAGACTCGAACCCATCACTTGCGCATACACCTGGCCGGCCGTGATCTTCAGATCGATCACCGATCCGTTGCGCGCGTAGGTGCGCCCCCGCGGCAGGCGATTGGCGTAGTCGCTGTAGCGCTCCAGGTTGTCGCCCCATGCCTTTCCCCAAAAGGTCTTGGCCAAAGCGCCGCGGTAAGGCGCTACAGGCGAGAGATCAACCCCCGCCTTCTTGGCCTTGGCGCCCGCCTTCTCTGCCTTCTTTAGCCGCTCTGCGGCAGAAACGTAAGGCGCGTAGGCCCAGTACCCCATACGTTGATTCCTTTTGCGTCAGTTGGCCTGTGCAACATGAATGTCGAGCTTGACGAGATCAAGCAATTCACTGTCACTCATCTCGGTCATGCGCAGTTCTGCGCCCTCTTCCAGTACGTCGTTCACGAGCAGTTGTTTGGATTCAATCATCTGATCGATGCGGTCTTCAACGGTGCCGCGGCACACGAACTTGTGAACCAAGACATTCTTCTTCTGCCCGATACGAAAGGCGCGGTCAGTGGCCTGATTTTCCACCGCCGGGTTCCACCATCGGTCGAAATGGATGACGTGCGAAGCAGCGGTGAGGTTGAGCCCCGCCCCACCCGCCTTCAGCGAGAGCACGAAGAAGGGTGTCAGCTCGTCGTCTTGAAAGCGCTTCACCAGCTCACGCCGCCGAACCACGGGTGTGGCGCCGTGCAGTACCAGCCCTTCGCGGCCAAAGACAGCGCCGAGAAACGCAGCCAAGGGCTCCGTGGTTTCGCGGAACTGGGTGAAGACCAGCAGCTTCTCCTGCTTGGCGGCAATCACCTCGGCCAGCTCGCGCAGGCGCTCAAACTTGCCGCTGTCTTCGGTGCGCCATTTGGCGTCACCGAGCCACTGCGAGGGGTGGTTGCAGATCTGCTTGAAGCGCATCAGAAATGACAGCACCACACCTCTTCGCCCCATGCCCTCTGCTGCATCGAGCGCCAGCTTCAGGTCTTGCACAGCCCGCTCGTACAGCGCGGCTTGCGTGGGGCTCAAATGACACCAGGCCTTTAGCTCGGTCTTGTCGGGCAGGTCGTCGATCACCCGCTTGTCGGTTTTCAGGCGGCGCAAGATGTAAGGCTGCACCAGGTTGCGCAAAGGGCCGAAATGCTGCTCACCGGCCAGCCGCTTGGTGAATGCCGTAAACACCTTGCCGGTGCCGAGCAAGCCAGGGTGGGTGAAATCGAAGATGGACCACAGGTCTCCCAGGCTGTTTTCAACCGGCGTGCCGGTGAGCGCGATGCGCGTGTCAGCCTTGAGCTGCTTCACGGCCTGCGTTTGTCGGGTGCCGGGATTCTTGATGGCCTGCGCTTCGTCGAGCACGGCCAGATGCCAGCGCATGTCGGCCAAGGCCGGTGCGCGCAAGAGCGTGCCATAGCTGGTGATCACCAGGTCTGCTTCAGCGAGTTGCCTTGCATCAAGCCCACGCAGCTCGGCAGCGGCCATGGCCGAAGGGTGGGCGATCAACAAACGCAACGACGGTGCAAAGCGCTCGGCCTCGGCGGCCCAATTGGCCAACAGAGACGCAGGCGCCACCAGCAAGCTGGGCCTTCTTGCGGCAGCTTTCATCTCGCGCTTGAGCACCAAGAGCAAGGCCAACACTTGAATCGTCTTGCCCAGCCCCATGTCATCGGCCAAGCAGGCGCCCAGGCCCAGGCGGGTCAGCAGATACAGCCACTGCACACCCGCCTGTTGATAGGGCCGCAGGGTGGCCTTGAGCAGCGGGCCAGGGTGAACTCGTGCCAGACCTTCAGGCTCGCGCAGACCACGCAGGGTGTCGGCCAACCACGGCCCGGCGCTCAGGTGCTGCCAATCTGCGTCACCAGCTTGGTCGGTGTCACCCAGCGAGGCGCCGGCTTCCAGGCGCATGGCTTGAGCAAATGGCAGACCGTGTTCGGCCGCGCCTTGCTCGATGGCCCGAAACCGCTTGAGCAAACGGGACAAGCGCGCGCGATCCACTTCCACCCAGCGACCGCGCAACAGCTGCAGGCCATCGGTGCCCTTCATCAACTCAGCGACATCGGCCTCGCTGAGTGGCTCGCCTTCCAGCGTGACTTGCATGCTGAAGTCGAGCAGGGCTTCTTTGCCCAAGACCGAGGGGGGCTTGCTGCCCACGCTTACGCTGACGAGAGGGCGCATCGGCCGCCCTGCGGGCCAGCTGCCTGGCACACGAACCGTGATGCCAGCGGCTTCAAGCTTGGGCACATCTGACAAGAAGCCCCAAGCCTGCTGCGGTACCCAGCGCAGCGGGTGATAGATCTCGCCCGCTTCGACCATCTCGCGCAGCCAGTCACATTGACTTGCGGCGCGCTGCACCGGCAGCAGCAAAGACAGCAACTGCGTGCGGCTCTTGCCATCAGAAAACTCATTCAGCGCCTGCGACAAGGGCAAGTGCTGTGCTTTGCCGTGCGCTGACAGGCCAGAC
>JACMKW010000121.1 GCA_014379885.1 Rhizobacter sp. | reverse complement strand
GGGTGGTGATGTGCCCGTCGGGGTCGATGCCCTGGAAGCCGGTGATGACCACCACCTTGCCGGCGGCCAGGTCGGCACGCACGCGTTTGTCGTCGATGCTCTGGATGCGCGCCTTGGTGAACGAGCTGTCGGTGGCAATGGGCACTTGCCAGCCGGAGTAGCTCACCGCCTGCATGCCTTCGGCCTGCAGCGCGATCGACAACAGACCCACCGACACCTGTTCACCGGTCGAGGCGATCATGTCGAGCTCACGCAAGACGCCGTCGGTTGCGAGCTCGGGCGACAACTCTTTGGCCAGACCCAGCAAGCGGTTGGTCTCGCCGCTCATGGCCGAGGGCACCACGACCATCTGGTGCCCAGCACGGGCCCACTTGGCCACGCGCTTGGCGACATTGCGAATGCGCTCCGTGGAGCCCATGGAAGTGCCGCCGTATTTGTGAACGATGAGTGCCATGAGAAGAGGTATCGCGGAAAGGGAAGAAGGGCCGCGCCACAGCGCGCAAACCGCGCATTTTAGCCGCTGTGCCAGTGCAAGCTCAGTTGCGGCTGTCCGGGCATGGCCAGGACCCGCGCATCCAGTCCCAAACCGGGCACGAAGACCAGTTGGCCGCCGCTGTAGATCAGCGGGCCATTGCGTTCCCATTCGGCGATGTCGGCGGCTTGGAACTGCTTCTTCAAGCTGCGTGCGGGGCGGCCGATACCGGCCTGAAATCGTTCACCGCCTTGTCGGGCGCGCAACTCCAGGTGGGCCACCCAGGCCAGCGGCACACCGCCTTCCTTGACACGCTTGGCCACCAACGTACCTCCCCAACCTCGCAAGGTGAAGCGGCCGGCGCGAAGAATCTGCACCACCGTGTCGCGCGCTTCGCCGTGGGTAAGTACAACCGGCGCGTCGATGGTGAACATCAGCCAGCCACGGTGACGACGCAGCACGCCACCACTCAATGGCCACTGCGCTGACCCTGTCCCCGCCAACTCATGCTGAAGCCGTTGCACCAGGCTCGAAGGCGCGGCTCGCCCCGATTGCAGTTTCAACCAGGCGCGCAATGTGTTGACGCGGCGAGCCTGGCTCAAGCCCTGCCAGGCCTTGAGGTTCAGCCCACTTGCGCTGCAAACCAGTGACAAATCGAGCGATGCCAGTTCTGCCAAGCACGCTGACGCCTCGCCAGCCCACGCCGCGGCATCCGCAAGGCTCGCTTCCGCGGCAGGGAAGGCCTGGGTAAGCACAGCCCAAACCGACAAACGCAGCCGGTTGCGCGCAAAGCGGGGGTCAGCATTGCTGTCATCGTCCACATGGCGCAGCAGGTGCTGTCGCACATAGGCTTCGATGGCTTCGCGTGGGTGATCGAGCCAAGGCCGCGCCCAGGTGATGCCGTCTCGTTCAATCACGCGTGGCATGCCCGCCAGCCCCGTCGTGCCAGCGCCACGCAGTGCCTGCAACAGAAAGGTTTCCGCCTGGTCGCGCCGGTGTTGTGCGAGCAGCACGACCTGCGCGCCGGCCTCGGCGGCCATGTCGCGCAGCGCGCGGTAACGCGCTTCGCGTGCCCAGGCTTCGACGCTGTCGCCCGCAAGAGGCTTGCTGGTCAAGCGATGGCTCAACAAACGAACCGGCAACCCCTGCTTGGCCCAGCGCGCGCACTGCGCCTGCGCGTGCGCAAGCCATTCATCGGCGTGAGGGCTCAGCCCGTGATGCACATGCAAGGCCACCACCTGCGCACCCTGCTCTGCTGCGGCGCGGGCAGTGGCGTGGAGCAAGGCGGTGGAATCGCGGCCGGCGCTGTAGGCCACCGCGATGCAAGGCGAGAACTCAGCGGTCGCTGGTGTCGGTAAAGCGGCCATAGGACTGCAGACGGTCATAACGACGCTGCAGCAATTCCTTGGGCTTGAGATCGCTCACTTGTCGCAGCGCGTCGTTGAGGGCGCGCTTGAGGTAGGCCGCCATCTGTTTGTGGTCGCGGTGGGCGCCACCCACCGGCTCGTTGACGATCTTGTCGATCAAGCCAAGGGACTTCAAGCGGTGAGCCGTCAAGCCCAGGGCTTCGGCCGCTTCGGGTGCACGGTCGGGTGTGCGCCAGAGAATGGACGAACACGGCTCAGGCGAAATCACCGAGTACACGGCGTACTGGAGCATCAACAACTGATCGCACACCGCGATGGCCAATGCACCACCCGAGCCACCTTCACCAATGATGGTGGAGATGATGGGCACTTCGAGCTGCGCCATTTCGAAAATATTGCGGCCGATCGCTTCAGACTGGCCGCGCTCTTCAGCGCCCACACCCGGATAAGCCCCCGGGGTGTCGACCAGCGTGAACACCGGCAGACTGAACTTCTCGGCCAGCTTCATCAGGCGCAAGGCCTTGCGGTAACCCTCGGGCCGCGACATGCCGAAATTGCGTGCCGCACGTTCCTTGGTGTCGCGCCCCTTCTGGTGGCCGATGACCATGCAGGCCTGACCGTTGAAACGTGCGAGACCACCGACGATGGACTGGTCATCGGCAAAGTGGCGATCACCACGCAACTCCTGGAAGTCGGAGAAGACCTCGTTGATGTAGTCGAGCGCGTAAGGTCGCTGGGTATGCCGAGAAATCTGCGTGACCTGCCACGGCGTGAGGCTGGAGTAGATGTCTTTGACGAGCTGGTGGCTCTTTTTGCTCAGCCGGTCAATCTCTTCGGAGATGTCGACCGCCGATTCGCTTTGCACGTAGCGCAGCTCTTCGATCTTGGTTTCGAGGTCGGCGATGGGTTGCTCGAACTCTAGGAAATGTCGTTTGCTCATCCGGCTGAAATCCTGGGTTGACAGAGCCGCTGGGGGCAGCTCGATATGAGGCAGAAACAAGCTCTCAATAGACTACAGGCAGGGGGTCGAGACTGCGCCAAATGTACCATGTGGCCACCGAGCGAAAAGGGGCCCACGCATCGCCCACTTCACGCGCTTCTGCCCTCGAAACAGGCTCGCCGCTGAAGTAGTTCACGCTGATGCCCTTGATCAAACCCAGGTCGTCGAGCGGCAGCACATTGGGCCGCATCAGGTGGAAGATCAGGAACATCTCGGCCGTCCAACGGCCGATGCCGCGAATGGCTACCAGCTCGTCGATGATGGCCTCGTCGTCCATCTGCTGCCATTGGCGCACGTGCACCGTACCGGCTTCAAAGTGACGGGCCAGGTCAAGCAGGTATTCGACCTTGCGAGCCGACAGCCCAGCCTCGCGCATGCGTGCGGGCTCAACGGCGCTCACCGCCTCGGGCACGACCCGCGTGGTCTCGCCATCGACAAGCGCCGCAAAACGATCCCACACTGACTGGGCGGCTTTCACCGAAACCTGCTGGCCCACGATGGAGCGAGCCAGCGTGGTGAACGCGTCGCCGCGACTTTGCAGTCTGCCTTCGCCGAGCGGAATGAGTTTGCGCATCACGCGGTCGCGCTTGGAGAGGTGCTTGCACGCCTCTTCCCAGTAGTCAGGGGTCACGATGCGCACCGGGTCAGGCTTTCGTCCAGGTGGTGCCTTGCGGCGAGTCTTGCAGCACGATGCCTTGTTCGAGCAAGTCTTTGCGAATCTGGTCGGCGAGTGTGAAATCGCGCGCCTTCTTGGCCACTGCACGGGCCTCGATTTGCACCAGGATCGCGGTTTCGTCCAGGCCGCTGCCGGCCTGCAAGTAGCTGCGCGGGTTTTGCTGCAGCACGTTGAGCGTCGCGCCCAGCCCCTTGAGCAAAGCGGCCAGTTCGGTGGAACGTGAGCGGTTGATTTCACCGGCAAGTTCAAACAAGACGGCCACTGCCTCAGGCGTGCCGAAGTCTTCGTTCATCGACTCCAGGAAACGTGCGGCTTGGGGGTGCGACCAGTCAACCGCCACGGTGGGCACGTCGAGGTCGACCAAGGCCGTGTAAAGCCGGCGCAACGCATTGCGCGCGTCATCGAGGTTGGCAGCGCTGAAATTGAACGGGCTGCGGTAGTGCACACGCAACATGAAAAAGCGGACGGTCTCACCGTCGTAGTGCTTCAACACATCACGGATGGTGAAGAAATTGCCCAACGATTTGGACATCTTCTCGTCTTCACCCCGCTCATTCACCACGTTCAGCAGGCCGTTGTGCGCCCACACCTTCGCCGGGGGTTTGCCGCTGGCACCTTCGCTTTGCGCGATCTCGTTCTCGTGGTGCGGGAACTGAAGGTCGGCCCCACCGCCGTGCAAGTCGAACTGTTCACCCAGCAACGCGCACCCCATGGCCGAGCACTCGATGTGCCAGCCGGGGCGGCCGTTGCCGTAGGTAGACGCGTACTTGGCGTCTTCGGGTTCGCCGGGCTTGGCGGCCTTCCAGAGCACAAAGTCCAGCGGGTCTTGTTTGCCGTCGAGCACGGCGACACGTTCGCCAGAGCGCAACTCGTCGATCGACTTGCCCGACAACTTGCCGTAGTTCGGGAACTTGCGTACTGCGTAGTTCACGTCGCCGTTGTCAGAGCGGTACGCCAGCCCCTTGGCTTCGAGCTTGCCGATCATCGAGAGCATCTGCGGCACGTACTCGGTGGCACGGGGCTCGTGGGTCGGGCGGGCGACGCCCAGCGCACCCAGGTCTTCGTGCATGGCCGCGATCATTTCGTCGGTAAGTTCACGCAGGGAAATCTTGCGCTCCACCGCGCGCTTGATGATCTTGTCGTCGATGTCGGTCACGTTACGCACGTAGCTCACACGGTAGCCCAGCGCGCGCAGCCAACCGTAGATCACATCGAACGCCACCATCATGCGCGCATGCCCCACGTGGCAAAAGTCATAGATGGTGATGCCGCACACGTACATGCGAACGTGATTCGGCTCAATGGGAGCGAACACCTCGGTCTGTCGATTCAAGGTGTTGAAAATGCGCAAGCTCATCGGTGGTTGCTGGGGGTGGAGTCGCTCAGCGGCTGTTTGGCCTGGCGTGCGACCGGTGTGAACCGCCGGGCTGCTTCAGTGCTGCACGCAGTGGGCGAGGCGTCGATCAGGAGGGCTGCTGGCAGCGGGGCTGCGATACAATTTTGCGAGTATAGCGGCCCGCCTCTGCGCTTCAATCGGCGCTACCCGCTTCCTTCTTCTGTGCCTTGCTACGCAGGCGCTCGCAACCCACCTCAGGATGTCGATGGTCTGTACACGCACTTCGCTTTTTGCACTGGTTGTCGCGGGCTTCATGCTCGCAGCCAGCAGCGCACACGCAGACGAGTACGCCGATGTCGACCGCCTCTTCGGCGCAGGCCAGTGGACCGAAGCCGTGCAGAAGGCCGACCAGTTCCTGGCGTCGAACCCACGCGATGCACGCATGCGCTTTCTCAAAGGCTTGGTGGTCGCCGAACAGGGCCGCCCTGCCGAGGCCATCGCGATCTTCGTCAAGCTGACCGAAGACTTCCCCGAGTTGCCCGAGCCACACAACAACCTGGCCGTGCTTTACAGCAAACAGGGCCAGTACGACCAAGCCCGCCGTTCGCTGGAAGCTGCCATTCGCACCAACCCGAGCTACGCCACTGCATACGAAAACCTCGGTGACGTGTACGCCAAGCTCGCGAGCCAAGCCTACTCCAAGGCGCTGCAGATCGACGGCAGCAGCACCGCCAAGGTGAGCCCCAAGCTCGCGATGATCCGCGACCTGTTCTCGCCCAAACCCACGGCCCTTGCTTCGGCGTCCCCAAAGCCGGCACCCGCCGCGGCAACAGCCGCCAAACCACCGACCCCGGTGGCAGTGGCTGCGGCCCCTAAGCCGGCACCGCCGGTGGTCGCTCCACCCGCTGCAGCACCCAGCCCCGTACCCGCTCCCAAGCCTGTGACTCCCGCGCCTTCGTCGCCTGTGGTGACAGCCTCTGGCGGTGCACCAGATGTGCAAGCCGCCGCAACAGCCTGGGCCAGCGCCTGGAGCCGAAAAGACATGAACGCCTACCTCGGCGCCTATACGCCCGACTACGCCGCCGGCAAAACGCGCAAGGCTTGGGAAGAGGAACGTCGCGCACGCATTCTGGGCAAACGCAGCATCTCCGTCGTGTTGTCTGACTTCGACACCAAGCTGCAAGGCGACAAGGCCGTGGTGCAATTCCGCCAGAGCTACACCGCTGACGCCTTGAAGGTGTCGAGCCGCAAGAGGCTTGAGATGGTAAACGTGTCGGGGCGGTGGCTGATCCAGAAGGAAAGCACCGGTTCGTGAGCAGCACGTGGTTCGGGAACACCCTTCGCGTGATGCCGCGCTGGCTTGCGCGTGCGGCGATTGCAGGATCGTGTTGTGCGCTTGTCAGCCCGGTGGCTCATGCCGCTCCGGCCGCGGCACGCAAGGCAAAGCCCGTTGCAGCGGCTCAGGCGTCACCCGAAGCACGCCTGCTTGAGGTCTATCGGCTGATTCGTGCAGGCGACAGCCGACAGGCCCTGAACAAGGCCGAATCGCTGGCGCGTGATGTTCCCAATTTCCAGCTGGCTCAGCTGGTCTACGGTGACCTGCTGCTGACGCGCCGCGGCAAACTCGACGTCATTACTGCCGCGCCCGCCGAGCTGCCGGCCTCGGCTGCCGCGCAATGGAGCCAGCTGCGGCAAGAGGCCACGGTGCGGCTGGCCGCGCTCACCGAGCGCCCGCCGGAGAACGCGCTGCCGCGCCAGTTCATCGACATCCCATCGAGCACACGCCACGCCATCGCGGTGGACGCCAGCCGCTCACGCTTGTACGTGTTCGAGAACCATGGGCATGGCATGAAGCTGGTGTCAGATCACTACGTGTCGCTGGGCCGCCTGGGCGTGGACAAGACCGAGCAAGGTGACCAGCGCACGCCGTTGGGCGTGTACTTCATCACCAGCCGTCTTGGCGGGCGCCAGTTGAAAGACTTTTACGGCCCGGGCGCGCTCACCCTCAACTACCCCAACGAGTACGACCGCCGACGCGGCAAGACCGGCAGCGGCATCTGGCTGCACGGTGTGCCGCCAGAGAATTTTTCCCGCACGCCCCAGAGCACCGACGGTTGTGTGGTTCTGGCAAATGAAGACATCAACCGCCTGCTGCGCGATGTGTCTTCTCGCCGCACACCGGTTGTCATCGCGACCCGACTCGACTGGGTGGCCCAAGGCCAGGTGGAGCGTGAACGCAGTGCGGCCCGGGCCATGGTCGAACAGTGGCGACAAGCTCGATCGGGCAGCGACGTCGCCAAGCTCATCGCCTTTTATTCTCCGCAGTTTTCAAGCGGCAGCGTCGACCTGCCCCAATGGATCAAGATCCTCGACAAGGAAGTGGCTGCAGCACGAGGCCGCGAGGCTGAGCTCAAGGAGCTGTCCATCCTCTCCTGGCGCGACACCAGCGAAGTCTTGATCGTCACTTTTGGTGAGGTGCTCAAAGGCCAACGTACCGGGCCCATGAAGCGCCAGTACTGGGGCAAGGAGGGTGGACAATGGAAGATATTTTTTGAAGGAGTGATCGGATGACAAAACAAGCTCATTGGCTGGCACTGCTTGCGGCCACGTTCATCGGTTTCGGAACCAGCCTGGCCGCACAAGCCCAGACGGTAAAACTCGCCACCTCGGAGGGAGACATCGTGCTTCAGCTCGACGCGGCCAAGGCCCCCAAGACGGTCGAGAACTTCGTTCAGTATGTGAAAGCCGGGCACTACAACGGCACCGTGTTTCACCGCGTGATCAACAACTTCATGATCCAGGGCGGCGGCATGTCGGCCGACCTGAAGGAAAAACCAACCCGCCCGCCCATCCCGCTGGAAGCCCGCAACGGCCTCAACAACGAGCGTGGCACCGTCGCCATGGCACGCACATCCGACCCGAACTCGGCCACCGCGCAGTTCTTCATCAACGTGAAGGACAACGACTTCCTCAACGCCGCGCGTGCGCAAGACGGCAACGGCTACACCGTGTTCGGCAAGGTCATCTCCGGCATGGACGTGGTCGACAAGATCCGCGCCGTGCCCACCGCCCCCGGCGACGTCCCCGTCAAACCCGTGACCATCAAGAAGGCTACCCTGGAGAAATGAAATGAGCAAAACCGTCGAACTGCAAACCAACCACGGCACGATCCGCATCGAACTCGATGACGTGAAAGCACCCAAGACCGTGGCCAACTTTCTCGCTTACGTCGAAAAAGGCCACTACACAGGCACAGTGTTTCACCGTGTCATCAAGGGCTTCATGGTTCAGGGCGGCGGCTTCGAGCCAGGCATGAAACAAAAGCCCACGGCCGAGCCGCTTCAGAACGAGGCCAACAATGGCTTGAAGAACGACCACTACACACTGGCCATGGCGCGCACCAGCGCACCGCATTCGGCCTCGGCGCAGTTTTTCATTAACACCACCAACAACGACTTCTTGAACTTCAAGTCGGAGTCGGCCAGCGGTTGGGGCTATGCCGTGTTCGGCAAGGTGGTTGCCGGCAAGGAAGTGGTCGATGCGATTGAAAGCGTGAAGACCGGCAACAAGGGTGGTCACGGCGACGTGCCCCTGGAAGACGTGGTCATTACCCAGGCCACGGTCGTCTGAGGCCACCACATGCCAGTTGAAGTCCACGCAGAGCCGGAATGGCGCTGCATCGACTTCATCTCGGATCTTCATCTCGGCGCCGACACGCCCAAGACTTTTGAGGCTTGGTCGAACTACCTGCGTGACACGACAGCCGAGGCCGTGTTCATCCTCGGAGATCTGTTCGAGGTCTGGGTCGGCGATGACGCCCGGCTCGATGGTTTTGAGGCGCGCTGCGCCCAGGTGCTGACCGACGCAACCCAGCGGCGGCGCGTCGGTTTCATGGCCGGCAATCGCGATTTTCTCGTCGGCAACGCGATGCTCGCTGCGTGCAGTGTCACCCCCCTGCCCGACCCGTGCGTGCTCATCGCCTTTGATCAGCGAGTGCTGCTGACCCACGGCGACGCGCTGTGCCTCGCCGACACCGATTACCAGCAGTTTCGCGCCATGGTGCGCAGCCCCCAGTGGCAGGCGCAGTTCCTCGCCCAGCCGCTTGACGCCCGCCAGCGTTATGCGCGCGACGTGCGTGCGCACAGCGAGATGCGCAAGAAAGACATGCACTCTCCCGCCGACTGGGCCGATGTCGATCGCCCGTCTGCCATTGCCTGGCTGCACGAGTCCGGCTCCCGCACGATGATCCATGGGCACACCCATCGACCCGCCACCCAGGCGCTTGATGCCACCCACACACGCCATGTGCTGTCCGATTGGGATCTGGATCACCCACCCCACCGCGCCGAGGTGCTGCGCTGGACGGCGCAGGGTTTCAACCGCCTGTCGTTGGCGGCAGCGTCAGGCTGAGGCCCCGATGTCGGCTTGGTGGTCTTCGCTTCGCCGTTGGCGCGAAGAACGGGTGCTGCAGACACGGCCCATTCCCGAGCCAATGTGGCAGGCCACACTGGCGCACTATCCCTTCCTCGCCACGTTGAATGCAGGCGAAACCCGGCGTCTGCGCGACATGGCCACCTTGTTTCTCTCGCAAAAAGAATTCACCGGCGCAGGCGGGCTCGAAGTGACCGATGAGATGGCCGTGGCCGTGGCCGCCCAGGCCTGCCTGCCCGTGCTGAACCTGGGGCTGCATTGGTACGACGGCTTCGTCTGCATCGTGTTGCACCCCGACGAGGTGGTGGCAAGGCGCGAGGTGATGGACGAATTCGGCGTCGTTCACGAGTACGAAGAGGCCTTGGTGGGCGAAGCCCCAGGCGCAGGCCCGATGGTGCTCACCTGGCGCGGCGTGGCCGAGGCGGGTGACGCACACGGGCCGGCCTACAACGTCGTCATCCACGAGTTCGCCCATGTGATGGAAATGCGAGGCGACGGCACCGAGGCGTTGCCGCCACTGCCTAACGCTTCCATGAATGAACACTGGCTGCACGTCATGGAGGCCAGCCATGCACGCTTCATTCGGCGTCTCGACGCTGGCCGGGACACCGCGCTCGACCCTTATGGTGCGGAGTCGCTCAGCGAGTTCTTCGCCGTCGCCTGCGAGGGGTTCTTCGTCACCGCCACCACTCTGCGCAACGACGACCCCTATCTGTACGGCCTGTTGGCAGGCTTTTTCCGGCAAGACCCTGCGGCGCGCGAAGAAGCGGTCAACTCACAAACGCCATGAAAAACGGGGCCTCAGGGCCCCGTTCGCTGCGCGTTCGCTAGCGCGAGCTCAGGTCGTGGTCGCTGGCTCGGCCTTCGGCTTGTCGCTCTTCTTCGGCGGTTGAATGTCGAGCACCGTCTTGCCTTCGGCGTCGATGTCCACCGTCAGGCGGCCACCGTCGACGAGTCGACCGAACAGCAATTCGTCAGCGAGCGCGCGGCGAATCGTGTCCTGGATCAGGCGCTGCATCGGCCGCGCACCCATCAGCGGGTCAAAGCCCTTCTTGGCCAGGTGCTTGCGCAACGCGTCAGTGAAGGTCACCTCGACCTTCTTCTCGGCCAGCTGCCCTTCAAGCTGCAGCAAGAACTTGTCGACCACACGGATGATGATTGCCTCATCCAGCGCGCGGAAGCTCACCGTGGCGTCCAGACGGTTGCGGAACTCGGGCGTGAACAAGCGCTTGATGTCGGCCATCTCATCGCCTTGCTCGCGCGAGTTGGTGAAGCCGATGCTGGCCTTGTTCATGGTCTCGGCGCCGGCATTCGTCGTCATGATCAGGATCACATTGCGGAAGTCAGCCTTGCGACCGTTGTTGTCGGTCAGCGAGCCGTGGTCCATGACCTGCAGCAGCACGTTGAACACGTCCGGGTGAGCCTTCTCGATTTCATCAAGCAGCAGCACGGCATGCGGCTTCTTGGTGATGGCTTCGGTCAGCAGGCCACCTTGGTCAAAACCCACGTAACCGGGAGGCGCACCAATCAAACGGCTGACGGCGTGGCGCTCCATGTATTCGCTCATGTCGAAGCGGATGAGCTCGATCCCCAGGACGAACGCGAGCTGCTTGGCCACTTCGGTCTTGCCCACGCCAGTGGGGCCGCTGAACAAGAAGGAACCGATCGGCTTGTCGGGCTTGCCCAGGCCCGAGCGCGCCATCTTGATGGAAGCCGCCAGGGCTTCGATGGCAGGCTCTTGCCCGAACACCACGCTGTTCAAGTCACGCTCCAGCGTCTTGAGCTTGGAGCGGTCGTCACTCGACACGCTGGTCGGCGGGATGCGCGCGATCTTGGCAACGATCTCTTCAACTTCGTTGCGGGTGATGGTCTTTTTCTGCTTGCTCTTGGGCAGGATGCGCTGTGCTGCGCCGGCCTCGTCGATCACGTCGATGGCCTTGTCGGGCAGGTGGCGGTCGTTGATGAACTTGGCCGACAGCTCGGCGGCGGCCTGCAAGGCACCCAGCGCGTACTTCACGCTGTGATGCTCTTCAAAGCGCGACTTCAGGCCCTTCAGGATCTCGATGGTTTGCTCCACCGACGGCTCGACCACGTCGACCTTCTGGAAGCGGCGTGACAAGGCCGCGTCTTTTTCGAAGATGCCGCGGTACTCGGTGAAGGTGGTCGCACCGATGCACTTCATGGCGCCGGAGCTGAGCGCCGGCTTCAGCAAGTTGCTGGCATCGAGCGTGCCACCCGAGGCCGCACCGGCACCGATCAGGGTGTGAATTTCGTCGATGAACAGCACCGCATTCGGCTGGTCTTTGAGGTGCTTGAGCACGCTCTTCAGACGCTGTTCGAAATCACCCCGGTATTTGGTACCGGCGAGCAAGGCGCCCATGTCCAGCGAGTACACCTGCGCGTCGCCGAGAATTTCAGGCACGTCGTTCTGCGTGATGCGCCAGGCCAAGCCCTCGGCGATAGCGGTCTTGCCCACACCAGCCTCAACAAACAGGCGATCGGCGTCCTCCTGGCTGGCGCGTTGTGCGTGATCGTGAGCCGCGTCGATCTCGACTACCTGCGCCGGTACGCCTGGTGGATCGGCGGCATTTCGCTGTTGCTGCTCACGCTGGTCGTCATTCCGCAGATCGGGATCATGGTGAACGGCTCGCGCCGCTGGCTCGGGATTGGCGCCGCCCGCTTCCAGGTTTCGGAATTTGCCAAGCTCGGGCTGGTATTCTGCCTCGCGCATTATCTCGCCCTGAACCAGACCCGTATTGGCGAGTGGAAGCGCGGTTTTCTCTGGCCGCTCGGGCTCATCGGCGC
>JACMKW010000120.1 GCA_014379885.1 Rhizobacter sp. | reverse complement strand
CAACGCTATGCCGGCGGCGGTCGTGCCGCCACGCGCACCCTCGCGCGGTCTCGTCGGCCGCCTGCTCCGCGACAAGCGCCTGGGCGCCGCTGGCGGCCTGGTGCTGCTGTTCATGCTGGTCGTGGGCATCCTTGCCAACGTCGTCGCACCCTACGGCTACAACGAGATCAACATGCTCGAGCGCCTGAAAGCGCCGTCGTGGGAACACTGGTTCGGCACCGACAACCTGGGGCGCGACGTGCTCTCGCGCTGCATCTACGGCGCTCGCCTGTCGGTGATCATCGGCTGCTCGGCAGCTGCGCTGTCCACCGTCATCTCCATCATCATCGGCGTGACCAGCGGCTACATGGGCGGGCGCTTCGACATGGTCACGCAGCGTTTTGTGGACGCGTGGATGAGCTTCCCCGGCCTGATCATCCTGATCGTCGTGGTGTCGGTGTTCGGCCCCGGGATGATGCAGACCATTCTCACGCTGGGTGTGCTGCTGGGCATCGACGGCTCGCGCATCGTGCGCAGCGCGGTGGTGGCGGTGCGCGAAAACATGTACGTGCATGCGGCGCAGTCGCTCGGCGCGTCGTCACTGCGCATTCTGTGGAAGCACATCCTGCCCAACGTGATGCCGGTCGTGATCGTGATCTTCACCACCCGCGTGGGCACCGTGATCCTGGCCGAATCGGGCCTGGCCTTCCTCGGCCTGGGTGTGCCGCCGCCGGCCCCCACCTGGGGCGGCATGCTCTCGGGCAGCGGGCGCACCTACATGTTCCAGGGCCCCTGGCTGGCGCTCGCACCCGGCCTGTGCCTGACTGTCATGGTCTACGCGACCAACGTCTTCGGCGACGCCTTGCGTGACCTGCTCGACCCGCGCATGCGCGGGTCACGCTGAAGAGCCGCGCATGCGTGGCTCGCGCTGAACCTTTCACTCTTCAACGGCACCCCATGCAACTCACTTCCCTGGCGCGGCATCTGCGCGCGATCGCACTCCCCGCCACGCTGGCCCTGGTGCCCGCCCTGGGCCTGGCCCAGGCTGCCAAGCCGCAATACGGCGGTGCATTGAGCATCGGCAACGTGTACCTCACGGTTTCGCCACTGTCACCCGACCCAGCCGACTGGGCGTGGAAAGTCAACCAGGACATGGGCACGACCTACGAACAACTGTTCGTGGCCGACCTGAGCAAATCCAAGCGCAACGGCGGCAAGTACACCTTCAGCTCCGATGCCTGGCTGCCCACCGACTCGCTGCGCGGCGAACTGGCCGAGAGCTGGAAGATGGAGCAGAACCCGCTGCGCGTGACGGTGCAGCTGCGCAAGGGCGTGATGTTCCCGGCGCGTGCCGGCGTGATGGAAGCGCGTGAACTGACCGCCGAAGACGTGGTCTACAGCTACGACCGCCTGACCAAAAGCCCGAAAAAGATCCCGGGCTACTTTGACCACCTCAGCAAGGTCGAAGCCACCGACAAGTACACCGTGGTCTTCCACATGACCAAGTACAACGCCGAGTGGGACTACCGCTTCGGCTGGGGCTACTACTCGGCCATCGTGCCCAAGGAAGTGGTGGCCGCCGGCGCGGGGCAATGGAAGAACGCCAACGGCACCGGCCCCTTCACGCTCGGTGAATACATTCAAGGCAACTCGCTCTCGTTCAACAAGAACCCCAACTACTGGGACAGCGAGACCATCGGCGGCCAGAAGTACAAGCTGCCTTTCGCCGACAAGATCACCTACCGCTACATCAAGGACGAGGCCACCTTCCTCACCGCCTTGCGCACCGGCAAGCTCGACATTCTCGAAGCCGTGCGCTGGAGCGCGGTCGACGAGCTGAAGAAGAGCGCCCCACAGATCCAGTGGAACCGCTATCTGGCCAACGGCGGCACGTTCATTGCGCTGCGCATGGACACCAAGCCCTTCGACGACGTGCGCGTGCGCCGCGCCATGAACATGGCCGTCGACAAGCAGGCCATCATCAAAAGCTACTTCGGCGGCCAGGCCGAGATGTTTGCCTACCCGATGCACCCCAACTTCGTCGGCTACTACGAACCGTTGGAGGCGATGCCCGACTCCATCAAGGAGCTCTACGTCTACAACCCGACCAAAGCGAAGGCCCTGCTGGCCGAAGCCGGCCACCCCAAGGGTTTTACGTTCAAGGTGCAGACCTCCAGCGCCAGCGTTGACGGCGACTTGCTGGCACTGATCGCCGCCAACCTGGCTAAGGTCGGCGTGACCATGGAGATCGAGACGCTCGACTACGGCGCCTACCTCGCGGTCATGGGCAAGCGCACCAACGCGCCGGGCTACTTCATGTTCCTCGGCCACACCAACCCGACCACGGCGCTGCGCAAGAGCTTCGTGAAAGACCAGACCTGGAACCCCTCGCAGTTCAAGGACCCGAGCATCGACGCCAAGATGGCCGAAGTGCTGGCCGAACCCGATGAGCGTGTGCGCCAGGTGAAAGTGCGCCTGATGGTGCGCCAGATCATGGAGCAAGTGCCCAGCCTCTTCTTGCCCACTGCCTATACCTACACCGGCTGGTGGCCTTGGGTGAAGAACTACGGCGGCGAGCTGCGCGCCGGTGCCGAGCGCCCCGGCCCCATCCACGCCCGTGTCTGGGTCGATCAAGAACTGAAAAAGAAAATGGGCAAGTGATGCTCAAGACCCCGTGCCGTCATTCCCCGCGAAAGCGGGAATGACCCCGAGCAACCTCGAAGGAGACATGCGATGAAGAATCTGAGCATCCGATTGCGTGCCTGCGCCATGGCCAGTGCCATGGTGTTGGCACCT
>JACMKW010000119.1 GCA_014379885.1 Rhizobacter sp. | reverse complement strand
GCTGTCATATGACCGTGCACAGCCCTCGGCCTTCTCTTGTGTCTTGCTGATCGGCGACATATCTCAGCCAGCCTCCGTCCGCCCTCAAGCTGCACTCCGATCATCCCTTCGAAGGGTGCGCAGCGCCTGAGTACGCCTTCGATACTTTGGCCGAACGGTGGGTTCAGCGCGGGTCGATCAATTCCTTGGCCACAGCACCCAAAGGCGCAGCGGCTGCTTCATCCGCCCGGCCTGCTGTTCGGCCACGTCACCCCATCCCCAAAAGTAATCAGCCCGCACAGCCCCGGTGTTGGCGCTGCCAGTGTCTTGCGCCATCACCAGGCGGCGCAGCGGAGTGTTCGACAGCGGCTCGGTGGCATCCAGCCACACCGGGGTGCCGTAGGGGATGCTCTGCGCATCTACCGCGATCGAACGGCCCGGTGTGAGCGCCACGTTCTGCGCGCCGCGGGGCCCCAACGCCGGGTCGGGCAGCGGCTCTTCGCGGAAGAACACATAACGCGGGTTGCTCCAGAGCATCTCGTTCACACGCCGCGGGTTGGCGCGGGCCCAGGCCTTGATGGCCGGCCACGAAGCCTGCTCGGGGCGCAACTGGCCTTGTTCGATCAACCACTTGCCCACCGATTTGTAGGGCAGGTCGTTGTGGCCGGCAAAGGCCACCCGCACCAGCAAGCGCCGGCCGTTGGCTTCGCTCAGATTCAAACGGCCTGAGCCCTGGATCTGCAGGATCAGTGCATCCAGCGGGTCGGCCACGTAGGCGAAGGCCAGGCCTTGCAACGCGGCTTGGGCGGTGCGCTGGGTGTCAATCTGCTGGCGTGTCCAGTAGGGCTTGCGGGTCGCCAGGTCGGCCGGCGGCCCGTACAGCGGGAAGCGGTAGGCCCCACCGGCCACGCGCCGGGCCTCAACCAGCGGCTCGAAATAGCCGGTGATCAAGCCCTCGGTCGAGCCCTCGGTCGACTCGACCCGCCACGGCTGCAGGCGCTGGCGCAGCCAGGCCCGTGCCGAGTTGTCTGACGCGGGTGTGAAGCTGCGTGCGTCGGTGCAAATGCGCGCCCATTCGAGCGGCGGCTTGTCGCAACCGCGCAGCAGCGCGGGCCAAAGCTCGCTGGTGGCATCGACCTCCCAACCGGGCAGATCGGCCCAGTCGGCGCGCACCCAGCGCGAACGGGCGCGCTGCATCATCACCATCACCCCTGCGTCGGCAGGCGGCGCGGCAACCCGCGGCTTATCGACCGTGGGGGGCGGTGGCGCGCTCGGGTAGCTGGTGGGGCCGCTCGCACAAGCTGCCAGCCCGCCTAGAATCGCCGCCGCCAGGAGCCTCCTGCCGCCAACAAAGACGTTGATCACCATGGGTTTGCTGCTGCTCGAAGCGCTGGGTGCGCTGGTTGTTCTGGGCTTGATCGTGTGGTGGACCATGTTCTCGGGACGCAAGGGCGGCGAGCGTCGCCAGGATGACGACGAACGCTAGTTTTTTGGAGGCAGGATGAACGACAGCGGCGCTCTCCACAGCCGCTGGCGGATGGCCCGGTAGATGCGGCTGCGCTCGGTGAGGCGAATGCCGCGCGAGCGCAGTGCCACCTTGAAAGCCAGGAAGAAGCTCACGCCCAGGTTGAGCACACCAGTGAACAGCACCGCGGCGAGGCACCACCAGAAGGGGCTGCTCTGAAGCACGTCGAAGCCCAGCGCACCCACCGCGGCAGCCAGCTGGCCGGTCGACAGCGTGACGTGCCTCACCTCGATCGGCAGCCCGAAGAACAACAGCACCACTGGCACGATGCCCAGCATCAACCCCAGCGAGATGTTGGCTGCGTAGCCCGAGATGTTGGCGCGCCAGTAGGCCGCCCAACGCTGCGCACGCGCTGAACCCAGGCGGGCGACGATGCGCGGGTTCCAGGCGATGGCGCTGTCGATGCGGTGCCAGACGAACCAGTTTTCAACCCAGCCCGCAATGATCGAGCTGGCAAACAGCAGCACTCCGGTGAAGGCCGCGAAGAAGAGCGTGGGGCCCAGCAGCGTGAGCGTGTGCAGCACGTGTTCGGCGTCTTTGGGGCCGATGGGCGTTGCGCCAAAAACGAACTGGCAGCCGAACTGCACCCCCAGCACCAGCGGTACCACCATCGCCAGGTTGCCGACGATGCCCGCCACCTGTGAACGGATCAGGTGGGTCACTTCATCGACAAAGCCTTCGACCGCTTCGTCGCTGCCCAGGTCGGTGAGTTTGTCGGCCATTGCGGGCGCTGTCATCGCGGGTTGCTTGGTCGCAAGGGTGAAGTGCAGCAGGTGGATCAGCACGAAGCTCGCGGCGTAGTTGACGCCGGCCCAGAAGCCGCCCCAGAAGGCACTCAAGCCGATGGCGAGGATGAAGAACT
>JACMKW010000118.1 GCA_014379885.1 Rhizobacter sp. | reverse complement strand
GTTCCGCGAAAAGTTCGGCATCGACAGCGTCAGCTACGACACCATCTTCGCCAGCCCATACACCAGGGTGCAGACCGAGCAGACAAACAACGCCTGGGCATTGTTCGGCTCGGCCAACTACGCCTTCACACCGCTCGTCACCCTGCGTGGCGGTCTGCGCTATACCCACGACAGGAAAAGCCTGTCGACCACCACGGCAGACACCGTCATCGACGCGAGCAACGGCACCAGCGCCGACACAAGCGACTCCAAGGTCAGCGCAGACCTGAGCGGCACCTATGTGTTGACACCCGACCTGAACGTCTACGCCCGCATCGCCACCGGCTTTCGGGCGTCGAGCATCCAGAACGCCTCGGCCTTTGGCCCGCAATCGAAGGCCGGCCCCGAAACCAACACCTCGTATGAAGCGGGTGTGAAAGCCGATCTGCTGGACAAGCGGGCCCGCCTGTCTTTCAGCGTCTTCCACTATGACGTGAAAGACCTGCAGCTGAGCGCGGTGGGCGGCAGCACCAACACCACCACGCTGGTGAGCGCCAAGAAGGCGATGGGCCAAGGGGTCGAGATGAGCCTCGATGCCTACCTCACCGACAATTTGCTGCTCACATTGAACGGCAGCTACAACTCGACCAAAATCAAGGATCCCGACCTGGTGGTGTCGCAATGTGCACAGTGCACCCCCACCGACCCGGCGGGCGCGGTGGCCGGCACGGTTCACATCGACGGCAACCCGATGCCGCAAGCGCCCAAGTGGGTGGGCAACCTGACGCTGCGCTACGGCATGCCGGCGGGCGACGGTGGCGAGTACTTCATCTACACCGACTGGGCCTACCGCAGCAAGATCAACTTCTTCCTGTACGAGTCGATCGAGTTCACCGGCAAGTCGCTCACCACCGGCGGCCTGCGCCTGGGCTATCTGTGGGGCGGCGGCAAGTACGAGGCCGCACTGTTCGCACGCAACATCACCAACCAGATCCGCGTGGTCGGCGGCATCGACTTCAACAACCTCACCGGCTTCATCAACGAGCCGCGCACCTTCGGTGCGCAGTTCAAGGCGCAGTTCTGAGGGGCCGAGGGCGGTTCTAAACTTCGGGCATGACTGCCCCGACTGCGTCCACAACTTCGCGCCTTTCGCTCTACCTAGACCTCATCCGCTGGGACCGCCCTGCCGGCAGTTACTTGCTGCTGTGGCCCACGCTGTCGGCACTGTGGATGGCAGCGGGCGGCTTTCCGGGCTGGCACTTGCTGATCGTCTTCACGCTCGGCACTTTCCTGATGCGCAGCGCCGGCTGCGCCGTGAACGATGTGGCCGACCGAGACTTTGACAAGCACGTCAAACGCACTGCGCAGCGGCCGGTGACCAGTGGCGCCATCAGCACGAAGGAGGCGCTGGTATTGGGCGCGGTGCTCGCGTTCATCGCTTTCCTGCTCGTGCTCACCACCAATACCGCCACCATCGCCTGGAGCGTGGCCGCGTTGGCTGTGGCCATCTTCTACCCCTTCACCAAGCGCTTCTTCTCCATGCCGCAGGCGGTGCTGGGCGTGGCGTTCAGCTTCGGCATTCCGATGGCGTTTGCCGCCGTGCAAGCGGAGGTGCCCGCGGTGGCTTGGTGGCTGCTGCTCGGCAACCTGTGCTGGGTGATCGCCTACGACACCGAGTACGCGATGGTCGATCGTGACGACGACCTGAAGATCGGCATCCAAACCTCGGCCATCACGCTGGGCCGTTTCGACGTGGCGGGTGTGATGTTGTTCTACGCGCTCTTCATCGCCGTGTGGGCGGTGATCGGCGCGCAGCTGGGCCTGGGCTGGCTTTATTTCACCGGCTTGATGGTGGCCGCAGGCATCGCGGCATGGCACTTCACCCTCATCCGCAACCGCTCACGCGAAGGTTGCTTCCGCGCCTTCCGCCTGAACCACTGGCTGGGCTTCGCCGTGTTTGCCGGCGTGGCAGCGCACTTTGGCGCCGCCCGCTGGCTGTGAGTGACATCAGGGGTACAGCCCGCGCTCTTCTCGGGCAGTCAAGATGCGCTCGCATGCGACCGCAAACGTCGCGGTGCGCAGCGTGCTCTTGTGGCGGTCGGCCGTGTCCCAGATATGGCGCAGCGCGTCGACCATGATCTTGTCGAGCCGCTCGTTGATTTCGTCTTCAGTCCAGAAGAAGCTGCTGAAGTCTTGCACCCACTCGAAGTAGCTCACCGTCACGCCGCCGGCGTTGCAGATCACGTCGGGCACGACCAGCACGCCGCGCTCCTGCAACACGTCATCTGCTTCTGGCAGGGTGGGGCCGTTGGCGCCTTCGAGCACCATCTTGGCCTTGATGCGGTTGGCGCGTGGCACCGTGATCTGGCCTTCGAGCGCGGCCGGAATCAGGATGTCGCAGTCGACATCCCAGAAGTCTTCGCTGCTCAAGCGCTCGGCGTCCTTGTAGCCGGCAATGCCACCTTCGCGCTTGAGCACCTCGGTGGCCTTGGCCAGGTCGAAGCCTTTGGAGTTGACGAGGGTGCCGGTGTGGTCTTGCACCGCCACCAATGTGGCGCCGGCGGCAACGAACAGCTCGGCCGCCGAGCTGCCCACGTTGCCCATGCCTTGCACGGCGATGCGTGCGCCACGCAAATCCAGCCCGATGCGCTGGGCGGCTTCACGCCCGGTCACGAACACACCGCGGCCAGTGGCTTTCACACGGCCGAGTGAGCCGCCCAGGTGCAGCGGCTTGCCGGTGACCACGCCGGTGGC
>JACMKW010000117.1 GCA_014379885.1 Rhizobacter sp. | reverse complement strand
CGGGCGATGGCCGCCGGTGGCTTCAACGGTGTCGACAACGAGTGGTGGCACTTCGACATGCTGGACCGCAGCCACGTGCGCCAGCACTTCGTGCGGGTGGACTAGGGCCTGTTCACATTACAGCTTCTTCCCCGCCGCCGGGCTTTCAAGCTTGCACACCCCGCCAAGCTCGGCACAAATTTGATCGGTGCCAGCCTTGACCGACGCTTCGATCGTCTTGGCCGCCGCATAGCTCATGTACCAGCCCAGGGGCGCGTGGTTGGCTCGGCGCACTTGTTCGCAGCGGTCCCCGAGGCGGTCGTCGGTGACGGTCTTCCCCAGATCGAGCGACACGTTCACCGCTGTGGCCTTGGTGGCTTGCTGGAATTGCTGCACGGCCAACGCGGCGTGTGCGCTGCGCGCCTGCAACAGCGCCCGCAACCCGGTCAGGATCGGTGGCGTGTTGGTGCTCTTGTCGCACTCGGTCTTGTCTGGCGGGTTGCCGTCGATGTTGAGCAGACGTTGCGCCGCCGTGCCGTGAGGGGGTGGCGTTTGCGTCATCACGCTCAGCAAGGTGATGGTGCCCGAGTTGTCGGCGTAACCGCCATCGACCAGGCGTTGTGTGCCCAGCTTGCCAGCAGGGCTGACGATGGGGAAGCGCGCGCTGTGCAGCACCGCCTGGCCGATCGTGAAATTCGCAGGCACCGACTCGGGCTCCTGGTTGAAGCGCGGCAGCATGCGTCCACCGGCCAGGTTGTTGAACCAGACGATGTGCCCGCTGTCGGCGTCGGTGGCATTGAAATACACCGCCACCGGGTGCTTCATGCCGCCCGTCAGTGTGCCCAGAGGCTGGGCAAAGGCAGCCGGTTTGCCAAAGGCCTTTTCACCGCCGGGCTGGGCGGGCGCCTGCGCCAGAGAGTCAACCAAAGCGCTCTGCCAACTGTCGAGCAAGGCCTGGCCACGCGCAGGCGACCACTTGGGGAGGTGCAGTGCATCGACCGTCAGCATGCGAGCCACTGTGGATGAGAGATGGTCTTGAACCAGCGCGCGCACCACGATGTCAGTCAATGGGGTGGCCGTCACGAGGGCGTTCGTTGAACACTCGGCCGGCCAGCCACCACGTTGCACCAGCTCCTGCCGCGCCACCAGGTAGGTGGCAATGCCCAGGCTGCCGCCAGACACACCGCTGAACGCGGCCACCTGCTCACCAAAGCGGCCGCAGCTCACGTCGTCGGCACGTGCCAGCAGTTGTGCCGTGAACGCGGCGGCGCGCAGTCCGCCGCCATAGGCGTTGACGTAGAACGGCCGCGGCGGCACCGCGGCGGGCGGCGCTGTAGCGGCCGAATCCACGCTCGGTTGCACCACGATGGAGAGCGTCTCTTCACCCAGAGACTCTTTGCCGACAAAAGCCACGGCCACCGATACCACCACCACTGCCGCCAGCGTGAGGCCCGGCACGTTGCGCGAAGCACGGCGCGACATGATGTGCAGCGCCGCGAACAGCAGCACCGCCGCCGTGAGGAACAGCAACAAGGCAGCACCCGAGCCAAACCCGCGCACCGGCGCGGCAGGCAACAGCGCCAGCAACAGCAGCAGCCCAACACTCAACCCCAGGAACATCAGCAAGGTGAGAAGCACCTCGCCGAACCCGCGCTGCTGATAAGCCGTTTGCTGATCAACACGCCAGCCACGCCGCTCCAGCATTTGCCGCCGTGTGACCAGAAACCAAAGCAGCAAGGCCGGGAAGGTGGAGCAGACCATGCTGGCCGCCCAGATGCGCCACTTGGTGGCGAATACGTACAGCAGCACGGCCGCCACCAGCATGGCCGCCACACCCGCCCACGTCAGCAGCCGCTTCTGGCTCAGCGCCCCCACGGCCACCAGCATCGGGCCGGCCAGCGCCAGGGCCACCAAGCCCAGCGCCTGCAATTGTGTGAGCCGCGGTGTGTAGCTCGCATACAGCAGCGCACCGAGCGCGGCACCCAGCACAAACACACCCAGGCCACGCGGCAGCCAGGTGGTGGCGCGTTTCAGGCCCGCGGCAGCATCACCCTCCTCCATCGCATTGGGTGTGGCGAGCCGGGCCTCGACGGCGCAGAGCAAGCGCGCTGCATACCAGGTGGCCACCCCGAGCCCGATGGCCGTGAGCACATAAAAGACATACGCCCAGAAGTTGATGTGCTTCGCGTGAGCCTCATCAAACTCTTGCAGCGACCGAAGCGGCGCTTCACCCAGCCCGTGCAGCACCTCGCGGCTTTGCGGCACAACGAAGAACACCACCGCCACGATCACGGCCACCAGCGTGGCCACCAGCGCGCGCCGCAGCGCCAAAAACAACCAGGGCATGGCCGGGGCGATGAACCGGGCAATCACATCGAGAGCGCGTTCGAAGCGGTTTGGCGGCTTGGGCGGCTTGGGCGGTGTGCTCATTGCGGTAACTCCTCAGCGTGAGTGGGAGGCGTTGTGAACCTGCCTGGAGCCGATGATGCTAATGACGATCGTCTGCTGCCGCTTCCCTAGGTTGACTGATGTGCTTGGAAGCGGGGGCTCCGGGCGTCACCACGCCGTCTGCTACCCTTCGCCCGCCTTTTCAACCCCGAAATGCAGAAGTGCTTGCCGCCTACCGCCATGTTCGTGTCGACTGCGAGCACGAAGGCGGCTCACGATTCACCTCTCAATTTCTCTAACCCCGTCTCAAGGACAACCCGATGCGTACCTTCAAAACCGGAATTCTTCTGGCCAGTGCCGTCTCATTGCTCGCCCTCAGCGCGTGCGGCGGTGGCAAAGATGCCAAGCCCGCCGCCACCGCCGCCTCAGGCGTTGACACCACCGTGGTTGCCACGGTGAACGGAACGGCCATCACGCAGGGCACCGTCGACATGGTGGTCAAGCAGCGCTCCGGTTCAGGCCAGCCCGTCACACCGGAGATGCGCAAGGCCATCCTCGACAACTTGACCTTGCAGACGGTGATCGCCCAAGAAGCGGTCAAACAAGGCCTGGACAAGACACCTGAGTTCTCGCAGCAGCTGGAAGCGATCAAGCAGTCGGTTTTGGCCAATGCCTACGTGGAAGACTACGTCAAGAAGAACCCCGTCACCGACGAAATGATGAAGGCCGAATACGAGCGCATGAAGACCCTGTCAGGCGGCACCGAATACAAGGCACGCCACATCCTGGTAGAGAAAGAAGCTGACGCCAAGGACATCATCGCCAAGCTCAAGAAGTCAACGGCCGGCTTTGCCGCCCTGGCCAAAGAAAAGTCGAAAGACCCGGGCTCCAAAGCCACCGGCGGCGACCTCGGCTGGTTTGACCCCAAGGGCATGGTTCCCGAGTTCAGCGCTGCGGTGCAAAAGCTCGAAAAGGGCAAGTTCACCGAAGAGCCTGTCAAGACCCAGTTCGGCTACCACGTCATCTTGCTCGACGACTCGCGCTCCATCGAAGCCCCGCCGATTGATTCACTCAAGCCGCAGCTCAGCCAGCAACTGCTGCAGCAAAACGTGAAGAAGCAGCTGGATGCGCTGAAGACGGCAGCCAAGATCGACGTGGTCGGCGCACCGGCGCCTGCGGCGTCGGCACCTGCAACGGCCGCGTCGAAGTAAGCGTTGCTTGTAAGACAGCACCTGCGCGTAAGCCGGGTGCTGCCCTTCTTCGCGATGCGGCTTGCTTCGCGAGAACTTGAATTCACATGCGCGACACGTCAGTCGCTGCCCGGGGCCCGTGGCTACATCGAACTAAGGCCCCTCCGCAGGTTCAAGACTGCAGGGCGCGCGGCACCGTATACGTGAGCTCGGCAAATCCGGGCCCGACAAACTGTGCCGATGTGAGTTGCAGGGGCGGCGAAACGATACGCCTTGGAAACAGCGGCTTGCCTGAGCCCAGGGTCACCGACCCGAATTGAACAACGATCTCGCCCAGCAACCCCTGGTCATGGAACTGGCCCGCCAGATCGCCACCCCCGACGACCCAGACGTTCTTGCCGCCAGCGGCCTGCACCATGGCCTCGTGCACGGGCCTCACGTCACCTCGCACGAAATGGATGTTGGCGGCAGGCACAGCAGGAAGCTCGCGATGGCTGAACACCCAAGTTGGCTGCGAGTAGGGCCAGTTGGCCTGTTCCGGGGTGCCCGGCTTGACGATGTGACGCAGCATCCACTCGTAGGTTGACGCCCCCATGGCCAGTGCCCCCACGTCCCGGATGAAGTTGGGGTAGCTGGTGTCATTGATGTCGCCAAGCGGGAACAGCCATGCCAGCGAGTGATCTTCCGTGGCGATGAAACCGTCCAGGCTGCTGGCGGTGTAGTACTGGGTTTTCATGTCGACCTCGCAGTTTGATACTTGCGGCCACCGTCTGTCAGGCGCCTGACTTCGCCTGGTCCTGGGCTTCAATGAATGCCTTGCGAAACTCCATCGGCCCGGAGATGCCAGCGATAGGCGCTTGTGGCGTGCCGGCGCCTGAAATGAGCAGCGTGCCGAAATTGAACATGCGGCCGAGCACTTCTTGATCAACCTGGATGCTTTCGACCTTGTTGATGTTGATCTCGATCGTGCTGCGCCGAATGAACCCGAACTTGACAATGACTCGCTTGGTTGTGATTGCCAGCTCGGTGGTCTTGTACTTGGCGTATGCCATGACCAGGAACACCAAGCCCATCCCGAAGACCGGAAGCAATACAACACCCAGAGCGATGAGATGCCAAATGGACCAGAGACTGATATGCCCGAGGTGCACGATCTTCTCGTCTTTGACCAAAGCGCCTTCAACGTAGCTCGTCATGGGGGTTCCTGGGTTCTGTGCAACGGCAAAGTTTAGTCCCGGCGTGTTCAGAGGCTGATCCAAATACGCAGGTCACGACGGCTTTCCGCGCTGCCAGCGCGGTCTCTCGCTTCCTGAGCGCACGCCACGCCTAAAGCCAACGAATTGAAATGGAAGTCCACCGTTTGAGATCTGCGGCGCGCCCAGTTTTTCGGGCCTCGCTTTCGCGATACAAGGGTTGCGACCTTGCCTCAGGGGAGAACTCTTTCCATGAGGATCTCGGTGGGTGATATCGCTCTCTCTACGGGCTGTTCGGGCGACGCTGGCAGGAAGCCAAGCCGCGCAGCCAAGCGGATTGATCTCACATTTTCTCTTTCCACCACGACAAAGAACCGCTTTGCCCCGAACTCGGCCTCGACCAGCCGGAGCATTTGACCAACGGCTGCATAAGCGACCCCACGCCCCCAGTGCGCACTGCCGATGAAGTACGCAACATTGGTTTCCAGCGTGGCCATCACTGTGGCCTGGACGTAACCCGCGGCCTGGCCCGTTGCATCGCGAACAACCCAGTTCAGCCAGTGCTCCGAGCCGTCGGGTGATTTTCTTGACTCGCTGCGGGCCAGACGCTCCCGGAGAGCATCAACGGAGTGGGGCGGCCTTTCGTCCAGGAAGTCGTAAAGGCGGGCTTCGGAGAGCACCGGGAACAACTCCTCTGCATGAGCCCTTGTTCTCGGCTCAAGCGTGACGACACTTTCGCTGCGTGGGGAGGCGCTCAAGAGGCTCAGCCTTCTGAACGTTCTCTCGATGGAAGGGTTGGCCGCCATCTCGGCCACCGTGGTGAACATTTCAACGGCTTGATCATTTTCGCGCGTCACCCGAAAGCCAAGCCGCCTGTGAAATGACAGCGAAAGTTGATTGGTCTTGTACACGTTGCTCTTCAACTCGGCGATGCCAAAGCGACGCACCAGCGAACCAAACTCCGAGAAGAGTTCAAACAAGACTGACGACGTGCGATAGAGCGGATGAACGTTGAAACAGGTGACGAACCAGCACGTCTCAGACTGTGGTTGCAACATGGCGTACGCCACGAGCATCGCGTCTCGGCGCACCGTGCATACCTGTGAAACGGGAAACGTTTCTTCAAACCGCCGAAGCAGTTGATCGGTACTCATCTCCTTGCCGCCCTGCTCGACTTGCGCGCCCAGCGTGAGCCGGTCGAGCGCGAGGAATTCTTCGGCGGTGTGCATGAGGCTAGCGGATCTTGCTGAGAGGCATGGCCCGGCACGCGTGGCGCAGGCGTGACATTTGATCTCTGGTGCTGGTGAAGGGGGTCATGCTGAATGGGTCAGGCATTTGGTGACAGTGAAAGAACCTGGCCCGTGCCAATACCAGACCGACCTTGCATCAACTGAAACGTGCTGCCGATTTGAAACTTCGGAAGTGCCGCTGCCGGGAACAGAAACTGGGCTTGCGCGCACGGCGGTGTGCCAATCGTGTGACTCTCCAGCAAAGCGACCCGAACCGAAAAGCCTTCTGTTCCCAGGAGGAAGAGGCAGTGAATTCTTCCGTCTTGTTCTTTCCTTGGCAGATCGAGGCCAGGCTCTGAATGCAACTGGAGTTCGACAACCAACTGCGGAACAAATGCCATCGAGGACGAGAACGTTGGTGGCGATGGCGCCGTGGGCCTCAGCTTCCTGGCGAGGAACGAGATGATGTTCCCGACAACCGGAATCCACATGACCATGAGAAGCGTGCCGAGATCGTACGGCGTGGACTGTGGCGCCGAAAAGATCCTGAGCAGCGCACCCGCCACCGCCGCGACGAGGAGCACGACAACAATGAAGAAGCGGCGTGAGGAGATGGCGCTCATTTTCCTTGGAGCAAGCTGCTCGCGGCCTACCCGTTGAGATGAGAGGCGGCGCCAAGCTCCGGCACCACTTTGCCGTGACTGCGCAGGTAGTCCGCCATTGCCCCAACTACGAGCTTCACGGGTGGCCGATCAATCATGCGCCCGCGCCATGCAAGTAGATTCGGATGCTCCGAGGTCAACGGTACCGAAAAGGGGCGGCTCGGGCCAGCGATCCTCAAGGTACTCGAATAGCTGCGTGGAATCGAAGAGCTGAACATCGTCGTCAACGATGACGGGCACCTGACGTTTGGGATTGATGCGCAGCACCTCCGGGTGTTTCGGCGCGTAGCCGCGTTCAAAGTCAAACGGCACCATCACCAAATCGAACTTGATTCCCTTCTCGTGCGCAGCGATCTCGACCTTCGCGCCAAACATGCTCAGCGGGCCGGAGTAGAGCTTGAATTCGTTCATCGCAATCTCGAGTGTTTGGTACGCGCCATGGGTCGGACATCCACCGTTTGAGATGAGAGGCGGGGCCTGGCTTGCCCGGTGCCGCCCTCTCGATTGAAGGGTTAGGGGGCACGCGACACTGTGCTCTCACGACTTGCCTTCACGCTTCAATATTGCCTTCACATCTTCGAATCCGATCGGCGCAGATGTGTGCTCGTGGATGACGCGTAGAACATGGCCGCGAGACTTAAGCACCCAAGTAAAACGGTTCTGCATTGCCCGAAGCTCTTCGCCTTGGGCCGAAAAGGCAGCGTACCTGGCGAAGGCACTCATGGAGACGAAGCTCGGCTCAGCCGTGATTTTGACGTCTTCGAAAGTGACCCTGACGGTCTCACTGCCAAGCGAAGAGAACCAACCTTCTACGGCCACTCTCCAAGCCGCGGCGCCTTCGTATGACCACACACCCCAAGTGTCGAATACCCTGACTTCAGAGTCGTAGAGGTGCATGAACGTCTCGGCGTTCTTTGCCAGGACGGCTGATTTGTACGTGTCGAGTGCTCGTAGAACCTGCTTCTCGGGGTCACTCACGGTGAGTCTCCTTGTGAAGATCGAATGGGACTGGCTCGTGCAGCCTAACGTTTGACATGAGAGGCGGCGCCCGGCTTGCCGGATGACGTCCGCTCAATTGAAGGGTTAGGCGTCGGCCTTTGGTGACGCTGATTCATTCTTGTAGGCGCCGCGGATATTAAGACCCGCCAAAGCAACCTGCAGGGCGACCAGAGCATAGGCACGATCATTCCAACCCCAAATTATCCAGAGAGCATTGCTGACCAAAAAAAACCAGAAGCCGAACTCACGTTTGGTTTTGGACTGAGAAGCAATGAGCCAGGCGGCGATGACTGTGACGATCATCGCGGGCCACTGAAGGTGATTGATGTATTCCATAACTTGATTTGCGATGGACGTTCCTGGCTTGAAGAGCGTGAAGCGGTGAACCGCGCCCTGGAGGCTATGCGACGCCTAACTCGATATATACGTTACACAGCTTGCCACACGTGCCTAGCAATGGAAACCTGCGGCAAGCCCTCGCCGATTCATGCGAATTAGCTTATCGCCAGCCCGTCACCGCCCTACCAACCCCGCCCCCGCCAACGCCGGGCTCGCCGTCAAAGTCGGCGTCTGCAAGCTCCCCTGCGACGCCTTCCTCGGCACCCCCTTCAAGATCTCCGTCACCCGCGGCCCCACGTACTTGAACGCGCCTTGCAGCGTCACCGCTCCACCCTGCTCCGGCGCGGCTTTGCCCGACAGGGCTTCCATCAGCGCATAGGTGAACGCGCCGTGCTTGGGCGCGGTGCCTGCCGCGTTTTGCGGAATTTCATAACTCTCTTGATCGCCTTGCGATGCCGACAACACTGCAATTTGCGCCGAGGCGCTGCGCTTGGCCAGGGCGAACGGATCACTGCGGCCATCGGCCGCCCCTGAATGGCAGGTGTCGAGCACCAGGATGCGTTTGCCGGGCACTCGCTTGAGCAGTGTGTGCAGCTCGGTGCCGCTCATCAGGCTCGCTGCGGCGCGCGCTTGCACCGGCTGGCCGGGCTTGGCGGTGAAGACGGCCAACAGGTCTTGCTGGCTCGCGTCTTTGGTGACGAAGTAGTACTCGCCCGAGGCCGGGTCTGGCGTGAAGCCGTGTGAGGCCACGAACACGAGCACGGTGTCTTCGGGGTTCACCTTGTCGAGCGCTTGAAGGCGCGACACGAGGTTGGCCTTGGTGGGCTTGTCGGCGCTGTCTTCGGTGAGCAACACAGTGCTCACGCTGCTGAACAGTTTGCCGCTGTGGCGGGTGATGGTGGCGGCCAGTTCGCGCGCGTCGTTGGCGGTGTTGGGCAGTTGGCTCAGGCGCACCTTGCAGGCATTGTTCGGGTCTTTGTCGGCCTCGCAGGCCAGCACGCTGTCAAAGCGCGATACGCCCGTCACCACCAGCCACAGCTTGCCGGGTTTGGCGCGCGCCGCAGCGGGTTGCGCCAGTGGGGCCGATTCGTCGATGCCCAATGAGCGATCGGTCTCGGCCTCCACACGGATCACCGATTGCGCGCTGTTCACTCTTGCACTCACGGTGCGCGTGACACGTTGTGATTCGGCGGCGCCCACCGTGCGCTCGGCCGCGCGCAGCACGGGCACGCCGTCCACATACACACCCAGCTCGCTGATGGGCTGGCCGGTGCTCTCGGCGCTCAGGCGCACGTTGAGCACCCCCGGCTCGCTGCCAGCGCTGATGGCTTCGATGCTCACGCGCGGTGCGGCCATCTGGCGCAGTGTGTCGGCCAGTTGATCGGCGGCGGCCACGGCAGCAAGCGTGGACGCACCCAGCGCCGTGCGCACCAGGTCGGGCCGGTACAGGCGGCGCTCGAACTGCACGGCGCGATGGAAGTCGGGGCTTTGCTGGTCACCGCGGTTCACCAGCCAGCCCACGTACTGGTCGCCTTGGGGTGACGACGCGTAGTACCCATCGCCCCGCCACGCCACCCAGTCGCTGCCGTTGGTGTGCACAAACAGGCCCAGCAGCTCTTTGCCACTCTCAACGCCGTACCAGCGGATGGTGCCGTCGCCCAAAGCCACCACCACCTTCTTGCCGTCAGCGGTGATGAGGGTGTGGAAAGCCGCCGCCGGCAGATAGGGTGGGCTCTCCCAGGCGCGCAGCGGTTTGCCTTGTGCATCGACCACACGCAGCCGCCACTGCGTGCCGAGTGCGGCGATGAGCTGTGTGGCATGCACGGCCCAGCTCCACACGCTTTCTTCGCGCTCGAGCGCCACGGGTTTGCCATTCACGCGGGTGGGCTCGCGGTAGGCGTAGATGCCGGTGCTGGTTTCGACTTTCACAGCACCGCCGCGGCGTGCGGGTTGCAAAGCCTTGTCGTCCAGGCCTTCGGTGGTGAGCACGCTCAACTGATTTTGTGCGGAGAGGTTGGCGCGCAGGCGCGAGGCATCACCTCTTGCAAAAGCGAGCGACTGGCCGTCGGCCGAGGCGCGCAGGGCGTTTAGGTCGGCGCGCTGGGCGTAGAAGTCGATGTTGTGGGGCAGCATTTGCTGTGGCCGGCCCTCGCGGTCGATCACCACATGGCCGTCTGCCCCCACGCGGGTGATGGAGGGCACAGTGGTGGCGAGCACGATCTGCCCTTGCGGCAGCGGCAGCATGTTGCTGATCTGCTGGCGGCCCACGTTCCAGCGCTCCAATGCGCCGGTGAGCGGGCCTTGCACGCGATAGATGGGCGTGGGGCCATCGCCTTCCACGTTGCCGCTCACGTAGAGCGTGGCGCTGTCGGGCGACCAGGCCACGCAGCACAACGATTGTTGGTCAGCCTCGGCGGTGCGCAGGGTGCGGTGCACGGTGAGCGTGGTGGCGTCCATCACCGTCACTTCGGGTTGGTAGCGGCCGCCATCGGCGCGGTAGCGCACACCAAAGGCCAGCCACTTGCCGTCGGGCGAGAAGCGGATGCCACCGAGTTGCGAGCCAGTGCATTGCGGCTGGCCGGCGGGCACGGGCGGGTATTGGTTGCGGAAGTTGAGCGCCATGTCTTTGGCATAGACACGCACGCAGCCGTCTTCAGAGGTCGAGGCCAGGCGGCCATCGGGTGCGAAGTGAACGAAGGTCACGGGTGCGGCATAGGCGGAGTCAGCGCTGAGCGTGGCGCCGGTGTCGGCGTCGATGACGTGCACCCCACCGCGCGCCAAGCCCACGGCGAGGCGCTTCCCGTCGGGTGAGAGGTCGAGCGAGATGACGGCGTCGTTGTCAAAGCGGCCGAGTTTGTTGCTGATGCGGCCGCGGTCGGCGTCGACCACATAGACGTGGGCTGCGCGGTTCCACTGCCAACCGGTCACGCCGCCCACGTAGGCGCGCTGGCCGTCACGGCTCACCGCCAGGCCGTGTGGCGTGCCCTCCAGGCCGGGCTCGGCTGGCAGGTAGACGGTGCGCAGCGGTTGCAGGTCGGCCATGCGCCAGATGCGCAGGGTCTTGTCGAGCGAGATGGTGAAGAGGCGCGAATGGGCGGCGTCAGCGCGTATCTGGCCGACGGGGGCGTTGTGCATGTCTTGCACGACGCGCAGTTGGGGGGTGGTGGTGGCGGTGGCTGCGATGGCGGGGGTGGCG
>JACMKW010000116.1 GCA_014379885.1 Rhizobacter sp. | reverse complement strand
GGTGCACCAACCGATTGCCTGAGCTGCTCAGCATGATTCGAAGCGCAACGAGCCCGGCGCCGGGCCGCCCCAAGGCGGGCTCGGCCCCCGCGGGGGGCCGTTCGGGGTACTCGCCGAACGGGGGGCAGACATGCATGCCGCTCTACCTCACCTTCGACACCGGCCACATGGGCGTCGCGCCACTGGTGGCCGAGGTGCTGGCGCGCCAGCAGGTGAAGGCTACGTTCTTCCTTGCCAACGAGAAGACCCTCACCGAAGGCACCAGCCTCGACGACGTTTGGGCCCCCTGGTGGAAGTTGCGTGCTGCAGAGGGCCACCAGTTCGGCTCTCACACCTTCGACCATGTGTACTGGCTGGCCGATGTACCGGGCGGTTTTCGCGTGAAGCCCAGTGCGGGGCCGCGCACCGGGCAAACACAAACCTGGACGACGGCTCAGTACTGCAGCGAGCTGCAACGTTCCGCTGATCGCTTCCAGGCCATGACGGGCCAGACCATGCCGCGTTTGTTTCGCGCGCCGGGTGGCAAGACCTCGCCCGCCCTGTTGGCGGCAGCCAAGGCTTGCGGTTGGCGGCATGTGCCCTGGAGCGCCGCCGGCTTTCTGGGCGATGAACTCCCGAGCGACCGCTACCCGAACGCGCAGTTGCTGCAGCGTGCCTTGCGCGACCTTCGCAGCGGCGACATCTTGCTGGCCCACCTGGGCATCTGGTCGCGGCAAGACGCATGGGCACCGGCCGTGCTGGAGCCCTTGATTTCAGGCCTCAAGGCCAAAGGGTTCTGCTTCGCCACCTTGCCACCATGATCGACCGCCTCCTGAACACCTTCACCGAAGCCTTCGGCCATGCGCAACAGGCCTTGTTCGAAGCTGTCATCCAGCCGCTGGCCTTCGCGCTTGGCATGGGCAACCTGGTTGAAGACGCGTACGCCGCTACCGGTTGGTTGCTGGTGGGTCTGTTGCAACTGTTGGTGATGCTCGCGGCTTTTCGTGCACTTGAGCGCTTGCGGCCGGTTGAGCCGGTGACCGATCGCGCCGCCGTGCGGGTGGATGTGATCTACACCTTGATTCACCGGCTTGGCGTCTTTCGCCTGGCGCTTTTCTTTTCCATCGACCCGTTGTGGGACATGCTCTTCGGCTCGCTCAGCTACCACGGCCTGACGGCCTGGCAGCTCGACGAATGGCTGGCGCCCGCGTGGCGCGGCGTGACCGACACCGCCTGGTTCGGCTTCCTCGTCTACCTGCTGGTGTTCGACTTCATCGACTACTGGTTGCACCGCGCCCAGCACACCGTGCCGTGGTGGTGGGGCCTGCATTCGCTGCACCACAGCCAGCGCCAGATGACGATGTGGAGCGACAACCGCAACCATCTGCTCGACGACCTGATTCGCGACAGCGTGCTCGTGCTCACGGCACGGCTGATCGGCATTGCCCCGGGGCAGTTCGTGGCCGTGGTGGCTTGCACGCAGCTGCTTGAAAGCCTGTCGCACGCCAACGTGCGGCTGTGGTTTGGCGCTGTGTTCGAGCGGGTGCTGGTCAGTCCGCGTTACCACCGGGTGCACCACGGCATTGGCATCGGCCACGAGTCGCAGGGGCGCGGCACGCTGGGCGGGCACAACTTCGCGGTGCTGTTCCCGCTTTGGGACGTGCTGTTTCGCACCGCCAACTTCGAGCAGCGTTACGACCCCACCGGCATTCGCGACCAGCTCCCCGAAGAGGGCGCGCGCGATTACGGCCGGGGCTTCTGGGCGCAGCAATGGCTAGGGCTGCGTCGGGTCTTCGGGCGCGGCTGAACGTACCGGATGGTCGCTCTTGAACGCAATGATTGATTCCGCCTGGCGTGCCGCGGCGTACTGCCTGCAGTGGCGCGTGATGCTGCTGTCGATCGCGCCGATCTTGTTGGTGGCGCCCCTGGCGTTCGGGTTGAGTTACTTCTTCTGGACCGACGCGCTGGATGCGGTGAATGGCGCTTTTGCCTCCTGGGATTTGCTCCAGGCCATGTTCAACTGGCTCGAAGCGGTGGGCCTGCGCGGCTTCAAGTCACTGCTGGCGCCGCTCGTGGTCATCTTTCTGGCCACGCCCGTGGTGGCGGTGCTCAGCATGCTCACGGTGGCGCTGCTGGCTGCGCCGTTCCTGCTGCGCCTGGTGGCGCAACGCCGATTTCCGCAGCTTGAGCGGCGCCGAGGGGGCACCTGGGTCGGCAGCCTGTTCGTGACCCTCAGCGCCACGGCCGTCGCGGCGCTGGCTTTGGTGGTGTCGATTCCGTTTTGGCTGGTGCCACCCGTGGCGCTGGTGGTGCCGCCGCTCATCTGGGGTTGGCTCACCTACCGGGTGCTCAGCTACGACGTGCTGGCCGAACACGCCGCCCAAGAAGAGCGGCGTGTGCTGATGCACAACAACCGCCTGAGCTTGTGGGTGATGGGCGTGGTGTCGGGGCTGCTGAGCGGCGTGGTTTCAGTCATCTGGCCGCTGGGCGGCATGCTGATGCTTTATGCGCCGTGGTTGATTCCCGTTGTGGTGTGGGTCTACACCCTGGTCTTCATTTTTTCTGCTCTTTGGTTCGCCCACTTTCTGCTGGCCAAGCTCGAAGCCCTGCGAGCCCAGGCCGGTGCCGTACTTACCAGCGAGAACCCAGCATGAACTTCGGCCTGATCATCATTGGTGACGAAATCCTCTCCGGCAAACGCGAAGACAAGCACCTGCCCAAGGTGATCAGCCTGCTGGCGGCGCGTGGCCTCTCGCTCAGCTGGGTACGTTATGTGGGCGACGACCCCGAGCGCATCACGGCCGACCTTCAACATGCCTTTCAGGTGGCCCAGGCGCACGGCGACGTGGTGTTCTCCTGCGGCGGCATTGGCGCCACACCAGACGACCACACACGCCAGTGCGCCGCGCGTGCTTTGGGTGTGCCGCTGGCCCTGCACCCGCAGGCGCGTGACCTGATCATCGAACGCATGCACGACATCGCCACCGAGCGGGGCGTGCCGTTCGAGCCCGAGCGCGACGACAACCAGCACCGGCTCAACATGGGCGTGTTTCCACAAGGCGCCGAGATCATCCCCAACCCGTACAACAAGATTGCGGGCTTCTCGCTGCGCTATCCGCAGGGCGGGGTGTATTTTGTGCCGGGGTTTCCGGTGATGGCCTGGCCGATGATCGAGTGGGTGCTTGACCAGCACTGCGCCCACCTGCACCGTGCCGTGGCCCAGCGAGAACTCTCGGTCATCGTTTTCGGCGCCATGGAAGCCGCACTCACGCCGTTGATGGAAAGCATCGAGGCGCAGTTTTCGGGCATCAAGGTGTTCAGCCTGCCCAGCGTCGACCACCCGCAATGGGGCCGGCACATCGAGCTGGGGGTGAAAGGCGAGGATGGAGAGCAAATGGCCGTTGCCTACCAACACATGCTTGCCGGGCTGCGTGCGCACGGCGCACAACTGGGCCCGGAACTGGTGCGGTGAGTGTTGAACGTTCAGTCCAATATGGTGCATTCATGCGCACCAATGAGGTGCAATCGGGGTGCGCAATCGATGGTATGCGCACCAATAGCCGCGCAGCAAGGCCAGCGCTGACCTGGAGAGCCGTCATGCGCCTGTCCGGCGCCGGTCGCAGGCATGCTTTCTGCTACATTCCTGTGCGCATTTTCGAGGCCGTCCGCGTTCGCAAATGCCCGCAATACCCCCGAATCCAACCCCCAAAAAGCATCTCGCTAGGAGTTCCCTGATGGCCAAGACCGTTGCCGACGTGATGAAGATGGTGAAGGAAAACGAAGTCAAGTTCGTCGACTTCCGTTTCACCGACACCCGCGGCAAAGAGCAGCACGTTTC
>JACMKW010000115.1 GCA_014379885.1 Rhizobacter sp. | reverse complement strand
TGCGCAGCGTTGACCGGGGCTACTTCCGCATCACAGGGCGCATCGACGATGTGCTCAACGTGTCGGGCCACCGCATGGGCACGATGGAGATCGAGTCGGCCTTGGTGAGCAAGACCGACCTGGTGGCCGAAGCCGCCGTGGTGGGCCGCCCCGATGACCTGACCGGCGAGGCCATCGTGGCCTTCGTGGTTCTCAAACGCTCGCGCCCCACCGGCGAAGAAGCCAAGGCCATTGCCAAGGTGCTGCGCGACTGGGTGGGCAAGGAGATCGGCCCGATCGCCAAGCCGAAAGACATTCGATTCGGCGACAACCTGCCCAAGACCCGCAGCGGCAAGATCATGCGGCGTTTGCTGCGCTCCATTGCCAAGGGCGAGGCGATCACACAGGACACCTCGACGCTGGAGAATCCTGCCATCCTCGATCAGCTGTCTGAAAACAACTGAGTCAGCCGTTCAGCAACAAAAAACCCGCTGGACTTCAGCGGGTTTTTTGTTGGAGGAACGAAGATCACTTCTGGCTCAGAACCCAAGCTGCGAGCTTCTTGGCGTCGGCTTCGCTCACCTGCGTGTTGGCGGGCATGGGGATCGCGCCCCACACGCCGGAACCGCCCTTAACGATCTTGGTGGCCAGGGCATCGACAGCCTTGGCATCACCCGCGTACTTCGCAGCCACGTCTTTGTAAGACGGACCCACCAGTTTTTTGTCCACCGCGTGGCATGCCATGCAGTTCTTGCTTTTGGCCAGAGCTTCATCGGCGAATGCAGGAGCCGCCATCGTGGTCAAGGCGGCCATAATCAGGAGAGCGCGTTTCATGGGGTTGTCCTTGTGGGTGAATGCTGAGGTCAGCACAGCCCGGAGTTTAGCGATGGAGAGGGCCAGTGAAACGATCGCTTACAGATTCTTGCCCTGCTTTGTCGGGCCTTTACTGGAGCGTGTGATGTATTTGCTGATCCTGGGCGTGATCCTGATGCTGATGAAGTACCTCGAGGTGGGCTTCGCGGTGGACCTGTCATGGTGGTGGGTGTTGTCGCCCTTCGCGCTGGCCGTTGTCTGGTGGGCCTGGGCCGACGCCACCGGCTACACCAAGCGCCGCGAGATGGACAAGATGGACAAGAAGAAGCAGGACCGCATCGACAAACAGCGCGATAACCTCGGCATCAAGACCAAGCGTCGCTCACGCTGACCCTCATCAGTAGTTATCCAAGACAGCGCCCTTGCTGGCGCTGGACGCGTTGAACGCGAACTTGGCCTGCACGCCACGGGTGTAGCGCGGTGCCGGCGCGGTCCACGCGGCGCGGCGTTTTTCGATTTCGGCCACGGGCACGTTGAGCTCCAGCAGCAACTGGTTGGCGTCGATGGTGATACTGTCGCCTTCGTTCACGAACGCGTTGGTGCCGCCGGCGGCAGCCTCGGGCGCCACGTGGCCCACCACCATGCCCCAGGTGCCACCACTGAAGCGGCCGTCGGTGATGAGGCCGACGCCGTCGCCGAGGCCCTGACCCATCAGTGCGCCGGTGATGCTGAGCATCTCGCGCATGCCGGGGCCGCCGACGGGGCCTTC
>JACMKW010000114.1 GCA_014379885.1 Rhizobacter sp. | reverse complement strand
GGCGGCCCGGCAAAGCCGGTTCCGCGGGCGTAGCTTGATGAGTGCCTCGCTTCGCTTGCACATTCCCAGCTTGCGACAGCCCGACGCCGGACTTCAGAGTGCCAGGCGGTGCGATTGCATGGCCAGCAATCCGTCAAAGATCAGCCGATCCACCGTCTCGAACTTCAGGTCGGTCACCGGTGCCAGCTTGGGCGAGGCCCCGCCCGACATCAACAGCGCTGGCTCTTGCCCCGTGCGTGCACGCAGCTTGCGGTACATGCGCTCCACTGCGCCGGCCATGGCATTCACGCCACCACTCATCAGCGCATCGCTGGTGTTGGTGGGGAAGTCGACCACCTCGCCGGTGGGCACCTTCAAGCCTGCGGTACCCATTTCAAGCGCACGCTGCATCACGCCAAAGCCCGGCAAGATGAGGCCGCCCAGAAAGTGGCCGGTCTCATCCAGCGCATCCACCGTCACGGCCGTGCCCACCATCACCACCAGTGCCGGTCGCGGCTGGCCACGCGAGCACACGTGGTGCCAGGCACCGATCAAGGCCACCCAGCGATCAGCGCCCAAGCGGGCGGGGTGTTCGTAGCCATTCGTCACGCCGGCAGCGTGGGTGGATGACACCACCCAGCGTGGGTCGATATCCCAGATCTCCAGCTGCTCTTCAACGCGGCGCTTGATGCCGTCACCGGCGACCACACAGCCGAGCATGCTGCCCGGTGCGGGGATGTTCTTCCACTCGGTCTCGGCAAGCTGGTCGATGGTTTCGAGAAAAACCGCGCCATGCGCCATCACGGCGGCGCCCGGTTGGGGCGAGGCGTAGAGGGCCCACTTCAGGCGGGTGTTGCCAACGTCGATGGCCAGAAAGCTCATCGACGAAGTATCTCTCAACGAAACCCGGGCCGCCCCAAGCTTCCTTGAACCCCCTCGGGGGCAGGCGGGCGCGCCCAACCGTGGGGGCGCTCAGGAAGACGGCAAAGACAGCGGTGGGTGGGTCGACAGCAGATCGCGCACGCGGGCCATCGTTTGCGAGGCCCACAAACCCTTGAAAGGCTTGAAGATGCGCGACTCGACTTCTTCGAGCAAGCTTTCCAGGTCTTCACGCGTGCGCGCACGGCGCAAGCGAAGCATGGTGAGTGAACCGGCAACGGGCGCTTCAGCGCGAACGGCGCGCAGCAGAATGGCGCGTGCTTCTTCGAGGGCCTCGTCCTGCACGTCAAAAGGCTCGGAGTCCAGGGCGTCCATCGCGGCACCCGGCAGCTCGTTCATCGTCGAATCGAGGTGGGATTCGGGCTGCAAGGTCAGTGATGGCGGCAACAGGCTCGCCACCGAATCGGGTGCAAGCGACGCCTGGGGCTCCTCGGCCGACAGCGACATCAGCTTGATTTCCACGGGTGCGGCTGCCTTGACGGGTTCAGGCTCCAGCGGCGCCGGGCGCGAGATCATGCCGAGGTCGAGCAGTTCGTCAAAAGCGGTGTCGGGAGAGCCTGCGGCAATGGCCATTTGCCGTACCTCATCTTCTGCACGCCGGCCATCGACCAACAACAGCACCGTGCGGTGGCGCTGGCTCAGTTTGCGCTGCCGGCTGCTGAGCTCCGCCACGGCTTCGGGTGTCTTGACAGGGACTTTGATCGTAGCCACGCAGGTGCTCCTCGAACTTTCTGATCGGGCTCCTCGATGGCCCGTTCTGAAAGGCGATTGTGCCGCCAAACCCGGTTTTCCAGCATGGAGAACTACCCCGCCTCGCCCCTTGCACAGGGTGTGGCGGCAAGGGCGATACACTCGCCAATTGACGTATACGTCAATTACGTTCTACGGAGTTCTCGTGGCCACATCCAGCCCTGCATTGAAAGATTTCCAACACGCCAAGGCGGGCGCAAAAAGTGCCGCCTTTGATCTGGCGGCGATCTCGCCGGGAGCCAAGCCTTACTCCAGCGGCGACAAGCAAGCCGACAAGACCGCGATCGAAGCCTTGGCGCGCGAGCTGGACGAACTGCAAAACCTCTTCTACGCCGATCGCCGCTTCAAACTGCTGGTGGTGTTGCAAGGCACAGACACCAGCGGCAAAGACGGCACCTTGCGCGGCGTGTTCGGCCAGATGAGCGCGTTGGGTGTGCACACCATCGGCTGGAAGGCACCCACAGAACCGGAACGCGCCCACGACTACCTGTGGCGCATCCACAGCCAAGTGCCCGGCAACGGCGAGGTGATGATCTTCAACCGCAGCCACTATGAAGACGTGCTGGTGCCCACCGTCAACGGCTGGGTCAGCCCGGAACAAACGCAAGCGCGCTACGCCCACATCAACGACTTCGAACGCATGCTCACCGAGACGGGCACCGTCATCTGCAAGTTCATGCTGCACATCTCGAAGGACGAGCAGCGCGCACGGCTGCAAGATCGCCTGGACGACCCGACCAAGCGCTGGAAGTTCGCGGCCGGCGACATCGAAGTGCGCAAGCAGTGGGACGCCTATCAGAAGGCCTATGCCGCTGCGATCTCGGCCACTGGCACGCCGTGGGCACCGTGGACCATCGTGCCGGCCGACTCCAAGACCCATCGCAACCTGATGATCGCGACCGTGATGAAGATGGTGTTCACGTCGTTGAAGCTGCGCTACCCGCCAGACGACCCCGCGCTGGCCAAAACAAAGATCACGTGATCAAGCCGCTGGAGACAAGCGCATGACCGATCTCTCTGCCGAATTCAAGGCACTGGCTGCCTACCGCCCCACCCACAAGGTGCGGTTCGTGACCGCCGCGAGCCTGTTCGACGGCCATGACGCCGCCATCAACATCATGCGTCGCATCCTGCAAAGCATGGGCGCGGAGGTGATCCACCTTGGCCACAACCGTTCGGTGGACGAGGTGGTCACGGCGGCGTTGCAAGAAGACGTGCAGGGCATCGCCATCAGCTCCTACCAGGGTGGGCACGTCGAGTACTTCAAGTACATGGTCGACCTGCTGCGCGAGCGCGGTGGCCAACACATCCAGGTGTTCGGTGGCGGTGGCGGCGTGATCGTGCCGAGCGAAATCGCCGAGCTGCAAGCCTATGGCGTGGCGCGCATCTACAGCCCCGAAGACGGCCAGCGCATGGGCCTGGCCGGCATGATCGGCGAGATGGTGATGCGGTGTGACCAGGACTTGTCGCCGCACGCACCTCAGGGACTCGCCGCGGTGCAAGGCCAGACCGAAGCACATTGGCGCGCACTCGCGCAACTCATCACGGCGCTGGAAAACGGCAAGGCCTCGGCCGAGTTGAAGACGGCGCTGGCGACCGCAGCGGCCACAGCCAAGACCCCCGTGCTCGGCATCACCGGCACCGGCGGGGCCGGCAAATCCTCGCTGACGGACGAGCTGATCCGCCGCCTGCGCCTCGACCAGGGCGACAGCCTGCACATCGCAGTGATCAGCATCGACCCCTCACGCCGCAAGAGTGGCGGCGCACTGTTGGGCGACCGCATTCGCATGAACGCCATTGCGCCGTGGGGCCAAGGCCCACGCGTTTTCATGCGCAGCCTAGCCACGCGCGATTTCGGCAGCGAGATCAGCCAAGCTTTGCCCGACGTGCTGGCCGCCTGCAAGGTGGCGGGCTTCGACCTCGTGATCGTTGAAACCTCCGGCATCGGCCAGGGCGACGCGGCCATCGTGCCGCTGGTCGACGTGCCTATGTACGTGATGACGCCCGAGTTCGGCGCCGCCAGCCAGTTGGAGAAGATCGACATGCTCGACTTCGCCGAGTTCGTGGCCATCAACAAGTTCGATCGCAAAGGTGCGGCCGATGCGCTGCGCGACGTGGCCAAGCAGGTGCAACGCAACCGCGAGGCCTTTGGCAAGCTGCCTGAAGACATGCCCGTCTTC
>JACMKW010000113.1 GCA_014379885.1 Rhizobacter sp. | reverse complement strand
GGCAAGTTCGATTTCTTTCCCGAGCCGGTCGAGCTGCCGGCGTTGATTGGCGACGTGATGGCCGTGCTGCAGGTCGAAGCCGCCGCCAAGGGCATCACGCTCACGGCCGAGCATGACCCCAACCTCACTGATCTGGTGCTCGACCCGGCACGGCTGCGGCAGATGCTCTACAACTTCTTGTCGAACGCCATCAAGTTCACAGGCGTTGGTGGCCGGGTGGTGTTACGCACACGTGCGCAGGAAGAGACCAGCCTGCGCATCGAGGTCGAAGACAACGGCATCGGCATCGCCGAGGCCGATCAGCAAAAGCTGTTCACGCAGTTCCAGCAGATCCGCTCCGGCTACGCCAAACCGCACCAGGGCACCGGCCTGGGCCTGGCGCTCACGCGCCGCCTGGCTGAATTGCAAGGAGGGTGGGTGGGCGTGCACAGCGTGCCGGGTCAAGGCAGCACGTTCTACCTCGTGTTGCCGCGCAAACCGACCGGCACCGCGCCCAAAGCCTGAGTGCCGCCGCGTGCGGGCAAACCGGCGCGGTGATAGATTCGCGCGTCTTGAGCAGGCCAGCCCACCGACACCCACACCGAGGAGACGCGAGACATGAGCACCGACACCAGCATCCCCACCAGCGCAAGCAAGAACACACAAGCACGCAGCACGCTGGGCGCCATCGGCATTGGTGTGAGCGACCTGCAGCGCTCGGCTGACTTCTACATGCGAGTGCTGGACATGAAGCAGTTGCAAACCTTCAAGCTGCCCCACATGGACGAGATCGTGCTCGGCCTTGAAGGAAGCCGTGGCTCGGCCATCGTGCTCATGCACTGGACCGATGGCTCCGAGCGCAACTACAAGAACCTGCCCATCAAGCTGGTGTTCTACGTGCCAGACCCGAAGGCGCTGGCGCAACGCATTCGCGAAGCAGGCTTCGAGATCGTGCGCGAGCCGGCGCCGGTGCCCACGCTGGGCAATGTGGTGGTGGGTTTTGCCAAGGACCCCGATGGTTACCTGATCGAGATACTGCAAGCCACTGCCAAGGCAGCCTGAGGGCGCACATGGCCACGGCCGCCAAGCGTGCTCTGCCGAAGCCGCGCCTGTCGGCCGAGGAGCGGCGCACGCAGATCATGGACAGTGCGACCGAGCTCATCTTGAGCCGCGGCCTGATCCACTGCACGCTGGAAGAAGTGGCCCTCGCGGCAGGCATCAGCAAGGCGCTGATCTATCGCCACTTCTCCAACCGCGACGAGTTGCTCACGGCCTTGCTGGAACGCGAGTTCAGCGTGCTGCGCGGCCGGGGCCTGGGTGCCTTCCCGCCCGATACGCCGTTTGATCGGGTGGTGCGCGCGGCCACCCAGCAGGCCTTCGACTACCTCTACGAACGTGGTGCGATCCTGCGCGAGCTGTTCAGCGACCGTTCGTCTGTGCAGCTGTTGCAGGAGCGCGACCGCGAAGAGCGTATGCAGAGCACGCGCTTCTTCGTCGAAAAGTCGATCCGCACCTATCGTCTCCCACCCGATGTGGCGCAGATCATTGCCATCATCACGATCAACGCGCCGGCAACCGCCGCCCGCGGGCTGCGCAGATTTGGTTTTTCACCACAGAAGAGCGCCGACGTGTGGTCGGAGTTTGTACTCGGTGGCTGGGCTGCCGTGGCCGAGCGCTTCGGTGAGAACCCCCCGGTTGCCGACGCGGTGAGCCATACCGCAAACACCAAACCACCCCGGAGATCAAGCCCCAAACGCTGAGCATGGCCGTTGTCGCGGCCGTACTGAACGTTCTGCTTGGTGCGCTGCAACGAAGGGATTCCCCTCGCTTGTGCCGCAGATCGCCGCTTGTAGACTGTTTGTCTACTAATGCCTGCATTGCACAAAAAGCGATGTGGCGCACTGCACAGAGTTACGCAGAGCATGGACGGTGGAGACCACGACCCAGCCTTGAGATACAAGGCCGGGCGTGCACATAAAACAGGAGACAAAGACATGAAAAGATCGATTGTTGCGGTGGCCGCCCTGGCGGCTTGTGCGAGCGCCGCAGCCCAGGTGCCAGCCAGCCTGACCATCTATGGCGGTGTCGACGGCAACGTCACACGCCTTACCTCCGGGAGCAAGGGTTCGCAGTGGCAGATGCGCGACGGCGGCATGTATGTCACCAAGCTCGGCTTTACCGGAAGCGAAGACCTCGGCGGCGGTTACCGTGCCCACTTCATCATGGAGTCGCAATCGAGCAGCGACACCGGCGCCGCGGCCACCACCAACACCACCAATTCCACCAACGGCAATACCACGCTCGGTGGGCTCACCTGGAACCGCAAGGTCACCGTGAGCCTGTTCACGCCAGTGGGCGAAGCGCGCCTGGGCCGCGATTACACATCGACCTTCGTGCCGGCCACTTACTTCGACCCGTTCTTCAGCGCGGGCGTCTCAGCGGCCACCAATTTCCAGGTGTTCTACACCTCGACCATTGCGTTGCCCACGCTGGTTCGGGCCAGCAACATGATCGGCTACTACATTCCCTCGACCTGGGTGCCGGGCATGTATGCCTACGCGCAGGTGGCCCTGGGCGAAGGCACAGGTTCGCGCTACGACGGCCTGGGTGCCGGGTACCGCACCGGCCCGTTGTTCATGAGCGCTGCCATTGGCAAGACCAAGGCGCCTTTCAAGGGCAACACGGTGCCCGCGCAGGTAAATGCCGCCACCGCTGCCGACGACAACAATCTGCACGTCTGGTCAGCCGGAGCCTCCTACGATTTCAGCGGCTTCAAGGTGATGGGTTTCTATCACTCACAAAAGCTCGACAAGTTCGGCTCTATTGCGGGTGGCCCGACCGAGACCGACCGCATGGTCGACGACTGGCTGCTGGGCTTTTCGTGGGCGATTGGTGTGAACACCATCAAGGCGGCCTACATGGTGCGCAACGACAAGGGCTTGAGCGACAACGATCCGAGGCAGATCGGCCTGGGCTACTCGTACAACTTTTCCAAGCGCACGGCGGCTTATGCCAACTTCGTGAATATCAAGAACAAGGCTAACGGCAGCTACAACTTCCTGGCCTCGGGCTTTGCGCCGCCGGTGGGCGAAACCGGCCGCGCCATCCAGGTCGGCTTGAGCCACAACTTCTGAGTTTCTTTTTCCTAGGCGGTGCCGGAGGAGAGTCCGGCTGCATGTTTGAATGGGGCTTCGGCCCCATTTTTTTTGAGGGTATGCACTGATAAAACGCTGGTGGCATCAAGGCGAACAATCAACGCACCTTCAATGAGCCGAACCATGAACGCAGACACCCCTCGCGCCACCGACCCCGCGCTTTTGCAGCAGATGTTGGCCCTGTCGATGGCCAGCGGCATGGCGGTGGCGTTCTGGGCCCGTGTGATGCCCCAGGCCACGGCGCTGGTAGCCGATGCAGGCACCTGCAGCTTTGCGCAGCTCAACGCTCGCTGCAACCAACTGGTGCGCGCCTTGCGAGCGCGTGGCCTCAAAACTGGCGACGGCGTGGCGCTGATGTGCAGCAACCGCCTCGAGTTCGCTGAAGTGTTCTGGGCCACGCGGCGCGCCGGCTTGCGCGTGACGCCGATCAACTGGCACCTCACGGCCGAAGAAGCGGCCTACATCGTCAATGACTCCGACGCCAAGGCACTGTTTCTCGATGTGCGCTTTGCAGGCATTGCGCCCGAGCTGGCCACACAGACGGAGTGCGTGCGCATTGCCATCGGTGGCGCCGTGCCCGGCTTCGAAGATTACGAAGACGTGCTGCAGCCGCATGGCAGCGACGACATCACCGACCCGCAGCTGGGCACCTCCATGCTCTACACCTCGGGCACCACCGGGCGGCCCAAGGGTGTGAACCGTGCTGCGGTGGCCGGCAGCCCGACCAGCGAGGCAGCCGCCTATCAACCTGGCGTGAGCGTGCACCTGTGCACCGGGCCGCTGTATCACGCGGCGCCGCTCACGTTTTCGTTGGCGGTGCCGAACGCATTTGGGGCCGCCGTGGTGATGATGAACGGCTGGGATGCCGAGCTTGCATTGCAGCTGATCGAGCAGCGCCGTGTCACGCATTCGCACATGGTGCCCACCATGTTCCACCGCATGCTCTCGTTGCCCGACGCGGTGCGCTCGGCGCACGACATGCGCTCGCTGCAATACATCTTGCATGGTGCGGCGCCGTGCCCGGTGCCGGTGAAACGTGCGTTGATCGAATGGCTCGGGCCCATCGTGCACGAGTACTACGCTGCCACCGAAGGCATGGGCAGCCTGGTCGATTCACATACCTGGCTGAGCAAGCCCGGCACGGTGGGCCAGCCCGAGCCCGGGCACATTCGCATCCTGAACGACGAAGGCGTCGAGATGCCAACGGGGCAGGTGGGCACGGTCTACCTGCGTGCACCCGACGATGGGCGCTTCAGCTATTACAAGGATCCATCGAAGACGCAGCAGGCCTACGTTGGCCAGCACTACACGTTGGGTGACATGGGCTACCTGGATGCAGACGGGTTCCTGTTCCTCACCGACCGCAGCGCCAACCTCATCATCTCGGGCGGGGTGAACATCTACCCGGCCGAGGTGGAGGCGGTGCTGCTTACGCACCCGGCCGTGGCCGACGTGGGTGTGATTGGCGTGCCGAACGACGAATGGGGCGAAGAGGTGAAGGCTGTGGTGACACTGCACAACGGCCACGTTGCTTCAGGCGAGCTGGCGCAAGCGCTGATCGGGCATTGCCGCGCGCACCTGGCGCACTTCAAGTGCCCACGCAGCGTCGACTTCGTGGACGAGTTGCCGCGGCACGACAACGGCAAGCTGTACAAGAAGAAGCTGCGCGAGAGTTACAGAACCGCGCGATGACCCTTGACCGTCCGGGCTGACCCTTCGGTTGCTCAGCCCGAACGCATGGAGCGTGCAAGCGCTCAGTACCCAGGTCGAATTTCACAGCGGAAACGCGCAAAAAGGCATGAAGATGCGCACGGCAAGAGGCACCTGTGCCCCGGTGGTTCAGGTGCGTGCCCAAATGCACACCTCGTCACACTTGGGCGGGTTTTCACGGGGCGTAGCGCACTAAAGAACGTTTGAGCGCTCAAGCCTGGCCGCCAGGCACCCGATATCCGGTGTGAACTCCTGGTCTTTCGCACCATGTCTCCTTCTGCCCCTCGGCTTTCACAGGCCGTGTCGTCTTACATGCGCTTGTACGCCACGGCCAGTGTGGTGGCCGGTAGCTTGCTGCTTGCGCTGGCCGGCGCCACTTGGTGGATGCTGGAGAAGTCGTATGTGGGCGCCGTGCAGCTGGCCTACAGCGAGGTCGACAGCGCCTCGCAGCGCCTGGGCGACCGTGTGCAACGCTTGCTCGACCAAGTGCACCAAACGGCTTCGCTCGTCAAACACTATCAAGAGCGCAATGGCAACGTCGACCTGGTGGCGTTGGAGAAGACCGGCCTGATCGCGCCCGCCGGCCGCGTGTCGGTGGCAATCGCCGACCAGGCGGGCCAGGTGTTTGCCAGCACCACAGCGCCGGGTGCGGTGCCGAGCAAGGTCAGTTTTGTGGCCGACCGCCAGCACTTCCAGGCGTCATGGACCCAGTCTGGCCTCGCGGTCACTCCGCCGGTGTTTGCTGACGAGTTGCAACGATGGGTGGTGCCGGCAGGCAAGCAGCTGCTGCGCGCCGATGGCAAGTTTGGCGGCGCCGTGCTGCTGGCTTTCGACGCGGCCCTGCTGACCGAAGGCTTTGTCGTCAACGAAACCAAAGGCAATGTGGTGGGTGTGATCGGCGCCGATGGCGTCTTTCGCTCACGCTTGTCTGACCAACGCCAGACGTCGGGCGACATGATCGACGGCGAGCGCATAGTGCGCGCATCGAAACGCATTGATCGCAGCATGACGCCCTTGCCCAGCCCCACCGATGGCGTGGTGCGCTTCAGCTCGGTGCAAGCCATCCCCGGTTACGACCTGTTTGCGGTGGTGGCCGTGCCGGCTTCCACCTCGATGGCGGGCTACGAGGCCTTGCGTACCAAGTCGCTCGTCGCGGCGGCGGCCGCCGGCCTGGCGATCATTGCGCTCACGCTCGTGCTCACCGGCCAGACAAGCCGGCTGCGCCGCACCGTGATCGAAAAAGAGCTGGCCGAATTGCGCGTGTTCCATGAAAAAGAGATGTTGGAAGTCACGCTGCGCTCCATTGTCGACGGCGTGGCCACCACCAACTACCTGGGTCGCGTGACCTACCTCAACCCGGCCGCCGAAGAAATGACCGGTTGGCCCGCGGCCGAAGCCATCGGCAAACCCTTGTCGGAAGTGGCCTGCCTGGTTCACGCCCACACCCGCGAACGGCTGAACCACGGTTTGGCCGACCTCGAGCGCCCCGGCGCCGAGGTGCGCTCGGCGCGTGACTCGGTGTTGGTACACCGCAGTGGCGTGCACCGTTCCATCGAAGACTCGGCTGCCCCCATCCTAGGCCGCAATGGCGTGTCTGTGGGCGCGGTGCTGGTGTTCCATGACGTGAGCCCGGCCAAGAAGCTGGCGGCCGAAATGTCGTACCAGGCGAGCCATGACCTGCTCACCGGCCTGCTCAACCGCGCGGCGTTCGAGATGCGCCTGGACACGGCGCTGGCCACCGGAGACCCTCAATCCACGGGTGTGGTGATGTGTCTGGACCTCGACCAGTTCAAGGTCGTCAACGACACCTGCGGCCATGCGGCAGGAGACCAGTTGCTCAAGCAGGTGACGGGTCTGCTCACGCAAGAGATTCGCAAGCAAGACACCCTCGCTCGCCTGGGGGGTGACGAGTTCGCGGTGCTGCTCGAATCGTGCCCCGTCGAGCCCGCGCTGCGTGTGGCCGAGGCCGTGCGCCTGCGCATCAGCGAGCTCCAATTCCAGTGGGAAGGCCGCTCCTTCCAGCTCACCGTGAGCATCGGCCTCGTGCCCTTCAAGCCCCACCAGTACAACCGCTCCGACTTGCTGCGCGTGGCCGACTCGTCGTGCTACGTGGCCAAGGAAGCCGGCCGCAACCGCGTGCATGTGTACGACGAGGCCGATACGGCGGTCGCCACGCGCAACGGCGAGCTCGACTGGTTCTCGCGCCTGCAAAAGGCGCTGACCGAAGACCGCTTCGTGCTTTATGGGCAGCGCATCGATTCGATCCAGGAAAACGGTGGCGGCTATGAGAGTGTGGAAGTGCTCATCCGCCTGCTTGACGACGAAGGCAAGATCATCGCGCCCATGGCCTTCATCCCGGCCGCCGAGCGCTATGGATTGATGCCATCGATCGACCGCTGGGTGATCAGCAAGGCACTGCAGATGCATGCCGGATTTGCCAAACACTACAAGTTGCCGGCGCGCTTCAGCATCAACCTGTCGGGTGCGTCGATGATTGATGCCTCACTGGTCGACTATGTGCGCCAGCAACTCAAGACCCACCGTGTGGCGCCTGAGTTGGTGTGCTTCGAGATCACTGAAACCGCGGCGGTTGGCAACTTCGATGTGGCGGTGCAGCTGATGCATGGCCTGCGCGAACTGGGCTGCCGCTTCGCGCTCGATGACTTCGGCGCCGGCATGTCTTCGTTCACCTACCTCAAGCGTTTGCCGGTCGACTACGTGAAGATCGACGGCGCCTTCGTGAAAGACATGGCCAAGGACGCGGTCGACTTTGCAATGGTCGAGGCCATTCACAACATCGCGCATCGCATGGGCTTGCGCACCGTGGCCGAGTTCGTGCAGAACGACGCCACCATCGAGATGCTGCGCAGCCTGGGCGTCGACTATGTGCAGGGCTACGGCGTAGAGAAGCCACGCCCACTGGACGATGCCTCGCGTGGCACCGAAGGCGTGGCCGTGAACGCCGACTCGGTGCAGCTCATCGCGGCCTGAAGAGGCGCTGGGCAAGCTCGCCCCGTAGGCGCTTTCCCACAGCGAAACACGGCGGCTCGCACTGGCCGCCACTGGCCTACCGCTTCTACGATCGTTTCACTGCTTTGCATGTTGAAACGAGGCTACTCATGGCTACTGCGGCTTCTGCGTCTCGCGCCCTGTGGAAGGGCGCCATCAGCTTCGGGCTGGTGCACATTCCTGTCAGCCTGCATTCGGCCACCACCGAGAGCGGGGTCGATTTCGACTGGCTCGACAAGCGCAGCATGGACCCGGTGGGCTACAAGCGCGTCAACAAACGCACCGGCCGCGAGATTGACAAGAACAACATCGTGAAGGGCGTGGCCTACGAAGAAGGCAAGTATGTGGTGCTGAGCCCCGAAGAGATCGAGGCGGTGTACCCCAAGTCCACGCAGTCGATCGAGATCGAAGCCTTTGTCTCGGCCGCCGAGATTCCCTTTGTCTACCTCGACCGCCCGTACTACCTGGCGCCCATCGGCAAGGGTGAGAAGGTGTATGCGCTGCTGCGCGAAGCCTTGCTCAAGAAACAGCGCATCGGCTTGGCGCGGGTGGTGATCCAGACCAAGGAGCATCTGGCTGCGCTGGTACCGGTGGGCCCGGCGCTGGTGCTCAACCTGCTGCGCTGGGGGCAAGACATCCGCTCCTGGGAAGACCTGAAGCTGCCCAAGGAAGGCGTGAAGGGTGCGGGTTTGTCGGAGAAGGAGCTGAACATGGCCGGCCAGCTGGTCGACGACATGACCACGGCCTGGCAGCCCGAGCAATTCAGCGACAAGTTCAAGGACCAGGTGATGGCCCTGGTGGAAAAGAAGGCCAAGGCGGGGCAGACCGAAACGGTGCTGCAACCCGAGGAAGAAGCGCCCACCAAGACAGCCGACGTCATCGACCTCACCGAGCTGCTGCAGCGCAGCCTGCGCGGTGGCAAGGCCAAGCCGGCCGCAAAGAAGAAGCGCGCCGCGTAAAGGCTCGCCATGGGCACCAGCAGTCTCGCGGCCTACAACCGCAAGCGCAACTTCAAGCAGTCGCCCGAGCCTGCGGGCACGCTCGCGAAATCGGGTGAAGCGCTGAGCTTCGTGGTGCAAAAGCACGCAGCGCGCCACCTGCACTACGACTTTCGCCTCGAACTCGACGGCACGCTCAAAAGCTGGGCGGTGCCCAAGGGCCCGAGCCTCGACCCGTCTGACAAGCGCATGGCGGTTGAGGTGGAAGACCACCCGCTGTCGTATGGCGGCTTCGAAGGTGTGATCCCCGAAGGCCACTACGGCGCCGGCTCGGTGATCGTGTGGGACCGTGGCACCTGGGCGCCGATTGGCGACGCGCGCAAGGGCTACCGCGAAGGCAAGCTCAAGTTCGAG
>JACMKW010000112.1 GCA_014379885.1 Rhizobacter sp. | reverse complement strand
CCTTGTCTCCACGCGACAGAAAATCGGTCAGCAGTTGCTCACGCTCCGCATCACGGATCTTCTGCAGGATTACCTGCTTGGCGGCTTGCGCGCCGATGCGGCCGATGGTCACCGACTCGACGGGCTCTTCGATGTAGTCGTCGACCTCGATGTCGGAGATCTGCTCTTGCGCTTCGAACAGCAGGATCTCGGAGTCGGGTAGTTGCAGGCCGGCTTCATTCGGCACCACGTGCCAGCGGCGGAAGGTCTCGTATTCGCCGCTCTCGCGATCAATGGTCACGCGAACGTCGACCTCGCCGCCATGCAGCTTCTTGCTGGCCGAGGCCAGCGCAGCCTCGACGGCGTTGAACACGACTTCGCGATCCACGCTTTTTTCGCGCGAGATGGCGTCTACCAGCATCAGCAGTTCACGATTCATTGCTTGCGATCTCCGTCAACATCAGCAGCCGTCGCCTCATCACCCTCGGATTGCGCAGCCGGCAAGAAACGCCGACCTTTGAAATCCACTACGGGCACGAGGCGGGCCTCTTTTACTTCTTCGAGCGAAAAATCCAGGGCCTGGGCGGACGTCTTGCCGTCACTGATGACGAGGCGCCACTCTTCGCCCAACACCTCCAGCACGCCACGGTAGTGCTTGCGTCCCTGGAAAGCCAACTTCAAACTCAGATCGATCTCTTGCCCCACAAAGCGCTGGTAGTCGGCCAGCTTCTTCAGCGGGCGGTCCAGGCCGGGCGACGACACTTCAAGCCGTTCGTAGGCACAGCCTTCGACTTCAAGCACGTGCTGTAGCTGTCGGGTGACCTTCTCGCAGTCTTCGACCACGATGTACTCACCTGTCGGGTCATTGGCCACGCGATCGATGTAGACGCGCAGCAAGCCCTTGGGGCTGCGTTCGCAGTCCACCAGGTCGTAACCGAGGCCGGTCACGGTGCTTTCAACAACGGTTTGCCAGTTCACGCTTTGCTGTCGTTCAGTCAATCAGGGCCTGATCAGCTTGTTCAGGCCTGCTTGCTCCCCGGCCGAAAAATCTAGGCCAGGGCACTACCGCAAAGTCGATCAAGCAAAAAAAAAAGGGCTGGAAGAATCCGCCCATGCAGTTTTCTTGCGAAAAGCGCATTGTAGCCTCAGGTGGAAACACCAGCAAGCCCAGAGTTTGTCAAGACTCGCAGAGTCACGCCCCGTGGGCCACTGTGCTGGGCCAGGGCAGGGGCCGCGTGCCAGAATCGCGGCTGACTTTCATTCAACAGTGCGATTTCAACAGTGCGGAGACAGCATGGGATTTTTGGCCGGCAAACGTTTCTTGATCACCGGCGTTTTGAACAACCGCTCCATCGCCTATGGCATCGCCCGGGCCTGCCACCGCGAGGGAGCTGAGCTCGCCTTCAGCTATGTGGGCGAGCGTTTTCGCGAACGCATCACTGATTTCGCCGCTGAATTCGGCTCCAAGCTGGTGTTTGACTGCGACGTGAGCAGCGATGAGCAGATCGACGCCACCTTCAAGCAGCTGGGCGAAGCCTGGCCGCAGTTCGACGGTTTTGTGCACTCCATCGGCTTTGCGCCACGCGAGGCCATTGCCGGTGATTTTCTCGACGGCATGACGCGCGAGAACTACCGGATTGCACATGACATTTCGGCCTACAGCTTCCCCGCCATGGCCAAGGCGGCCCTGCCGCTGCTGCGCCCGGGCGCAGCGCTGCTGACGCTGACCTACCTGGGTGCGGTGCGTTTTGTTCCCAATTACAACACCATGGGCTTGGCCAAGGCGTCGCTGGAGTCGAGCGTGCGTTACCTGGCGCAAAGCCTGGGCGCGCGCGGGGTGCGGGTCAACGGCATCTCGGCCGGGCCGATCAAGACGCTGGCCGCTTCGGGCATCAAGGACTTCGGCAAGTTGCAGGCCGAGTTCGCCGCTGCCGCACCGATCCGCCGCAACGTGACGATCGACGACGTGGGCAACGCGGCCGCTTTCCTGCTGTCGGATCTCGCCGCTGGCATCAGCGCCGAAATCACCTATGTCGACGGCGGTTTCAGCCAGGTGATGGGCGCCGGCTGAGCCTCTTCACAACGGAAAAGGGCGGCGCCGTAGCGCCGCCCTCTTTTTTGCCCGCAGCCTTCAGTTCTGAACGAACACGGCCACCGTGCGGGCCGGCACGCTGAATGCGCCCGTGGCCTGCTCATGGGTGGCAGCCCTGACCACAGCATCGGAGCCGGTCACCTGCACCGGGTGCAGCACAAAGCCGGCATTGGCCAGCGTTGCTGACGTGAAGGTCTGCGCCACCTTGTTGGCATTGATCAGCACCAGCAGGTTGCGGTACTTGCCGTCGCCGCAGCTGGCGTCGCCCACGCCCACCTTCATCACGATCAGCCCGTCTTGCTGGGCCGCCTGGTCGGGGAAGCTCACACAACGCATCACGTCGGCCCCGGTGCGCAGGCGCAGCATGGTGGTGTCGCGGCGCAGCGCCAGGAAGTCGAGCACCGCATTGCGTGTCGCCACGATGTCGCCCGGCGCGGGCGCCACATTGACGTTGGTCAGCATCGCGCTGATGTGCGGCCAGCCGGCTTCGTTTTTCTCCGCCGGAGGCAGGCCGAACTCGGTCAGGTAGTTGGTGCTGCCGGTCCAGTCGATGCGGTTGAACCAGTCGCCCGAGTTGTAGCTGTCGCGGTCGAAGGCCTTGGAGCGCAGCAACTCGTCACCGGCGTGGATGAACGGCACTCCCTGCCCCATCAACACCGTGGCCAGCGCCACCACCTGGGCACGGGCCCGTTCGGCGGCCGAGGTGCCGCTCGGGTGTTTGAACTGGGCGATGTCGAACAGCGTTTCGCCATCGTGCACACCGGCGTAGTTGATGACCTCTTGCGGATCGCTGGTGTAGCCGGCTTGCTGGCCGCCGTAGTCGTAGGCGCTGGCCGCCTGCCCGTTGAGCACGAAGTTGCGCAGGTTGCCGGCCATACCGATGCGGATCATGTTCTGCCGGTTGTGCAGGTCGCCCCGCTGCGTGTTGGTGCACGCCGCCGCGCCGTTGGTCGCGTTGATGTCGTAGCACAGGCCGCTGGCAAAACCCTGGTTGCGCAGGATGTCGTCACCGCTGTCGAAGGGGCCACCACCGCGCATCGCATCGCGCAAGCGGTCGTTGAACGAGCCGATGCCGGTGCCAGCGAGGTTGGCCTGGCGGGCCTGCTCGAAGCGGCGGTCGTTCTCCACCTCGCCGAAGTTCCAGGCCTCGCCGTAGTAGTAAAGCGCACGCCCGGCAGCGGCATCCACCTCGGCCTGCGCCTTCACCATCGAGCTCTTGGGGATGTGACCCATGATGTCGAAGCGGAAGCCGTCAACGCCATACTGCGTAGCCCAGGTCTTGAGCGTGTCGATCATCAGCTTTTCCATCATCGCGAACTCGGGCGCGGTGTTGTCGCAGCAGGTTGGGCGTTCGATCACACCGTCACCGTTGAGCCGGTAGTAGTAGCCCGGCACGATGCGGTCGAGGAAGTTGCCGCTGGTGTGGTTGTAAACCACATCCATCACCACCCGCAGGCCGGCGCTGTGCAGCGAAGCCACCATCTCGCGGAACTCGATCACCCGCACACGCCCATCGGCCGCGTTGGTCGCGTAGCTGCCCTCGGGGGCGCCAAAGTGACGCGGGTCGTAGCCCCAGTTGAAGCAATCGGTACCACTGGCTGCCGTGACGGTGGCCTGCTGGGTGGTCGAGGTGCTGCCTGCCGGCGTGACCAACGGCGTGGTACAGCCGGCCTCGTTGACGCTGGCGATGTCGAATACCGGCAGCAGGTGCACATGGGTCAGGCCGGCCGCGCCGAGTGAGCGCAGGTGGGTCATGCCCTGCGAGGCGGCCTCGCCGAAGGCGGTGTACTTGCCACGCTTGGCAACGGGCACCGAGCCGTCATTGACCGAGAAGTCGCGCACATGCAGCTCGTACAGCACGCTGTCTTCGGGTTGGGCCGGCGGCGGCACGGTGTGGGCGTCCCAACCGGCCGGCTTCATGGCGGCGCTGCTCAGGTCGGCCAGCAAGGCGGCCTGGCTGTTGGCGTTGAGGGTCACCGCATAGGGGTCGGTGACCTGGTTGGTGACCACGCCCCCATCGATCGCGGAGAACACCGTGACGCTGTAGGTGTAGTAGGCGCTGTTGCGCCAGGCGCTGTCACCGGTGAGCGTCCATACGCCGGAGGCCGCGTCTTCGCTCATGGGCAGGCTCGCACCACCCGGGATGTTGACTTGCACCGAGCGCGCCGTCGGCGCCCACAGGCGCAGCGTGGGCGTGCCATCACCGGCAAAGCTCGCGCCCAACGTCTGGGTGCTGGCGCTTGCTGCATAAACGTCATCGAGCACCCCCTGGATTTGCACCTGGGTGGCGCCGGCTGGCTTGCCGTTGAGCCAACGCACCACCACCAGCTGGCCTTTGAGCAGCTGGCGCACGTTGGCCGCGCTGGGCACGGCGAAGGCCGGCGACGTGGCCAGGTGACGGAAGCGCGCCAGCAGGTCAGCGCTCAGGGTGTCGGCTGCGAGCACGAGGCTGCCGTCAGCACCGCTGACACCGCTGTTGGCATCGACCGCAATGCCACCGTTGGCCGCGTAGTGCAACCTGAACTCACCGGCCTGTGTGGCACCCGGCCACACCAGCGTGCCGGCCGCGAGCCACATCGCACGCGACGTATTCAGGCTGATGCCGTTGGCGGCCGCCTCGCTGGCATAGGTGGCGCAGTCGCCCGACTTGAGCCAGACCTGCTGGCCGCGGGTGGTGATGTCGGAAGCGATGGTCGCCCTGCGGTCGCAGTCAGGGTCCTTGATGGTGTCGGTGCCGTTGGTGCCCTTGTTGAGCACGAAGTCGAAGGTGGTCTTGCTGGTGTCGAGCCGGATGTCGACATAAGCGCCGTAGCTGTCGGTTCTCTCGAACACAAATCGCGGTGCGCCGGGCCAGCCGATCGAAGGCGTGGTAGGGCCGTTCCAGGAGTAGACCGCCCAGTTGGTGTAGATCGCATCGGGGCGCTGGTAGTGCACGCGCAGCGTTCCGGCATCCAGGCCGCCAGACGAACTCGACGGTGCAGCGCCGCCTCCGCCTCCGCCGCCGCACGCCACCAGCCCTGCCGCCAGGGCGCAGCCGCCCATCCAGCGCACGAAGCGCCTGCTCATCAATCTCATGTGGGTCTCCTGCGCGCCCTTGGGTGGCGCGCTCTTGTCAGGTCAAAGGGTTTGGAGGATTTCGCGGCGTTTTTGCTGGAACTCCGCCTCGCTGATCAAACCCTGCTCGAGCAGGCGCTTGAGTCCGCGCAGGCGTTGTTCCTGCTCTTGGAAGAAACCGTTGTCACGCGCAGATGCAGCGGCGGGTGCCACAGGCGCAGCGGGCGCAGAAAGAGGTGCGACAGCCACAGCGCCCAGCGGCAACGCTTGCCAGTCGGCGCGGCGTGCCTGGCCGGTGGCGCTTTGCAGCACCACCTCACTGGCACGCGAACGCGCGCCGTAGTTGAATTTGGGCGGGATGCGGGTACCGATCCAGGCGCCCATGAATTCGAGCCGCGCGTCGTGCACGATCACGTGCAGCTGGTCCGACTGCACGAACAGCCGCGCCGTCAGCCCGGTCGATGGTGCCAGCAGGTTGTCGCCGCGCCGTGTGCTGCTCAACAGCAGCAGGTCGTCGCCGGGGTCTGCGGCAGCGAGGGCCTGGGCCAGCGGCTCGATCAGGTCGCCGATCTCGTCGCTGACGAACAGCGGTTGCGACTTGCCCTTGATGAGCACCCGCAACGAGGCCAGCAGTGAGCGCAGCTGCTCTGGGGGCAGTGCGCGTGGGTGCTGGTTGGGCTCACTGCCCGCCTCGCGCGGCACACGTTGCACCTTGGTGAACTCGCCGATCTGCCACACAAGGCGCGGGGCATCGGCCGCCACAGCAGGCGCCGCCAAGCCGAACAGGCTGGCCAAGACAAGAGCGGCTCGCAGCCAGGCTCGAAGATGAATGTTCATGCTGCCTCCGTTCACAAATCGTCGAGTGCGCGTGACGCGCCGATCAGCGCTGGCGACACGTCGGCATGGACCACAAACACCGGGATGGATGCCAGGTAGGCCCGAAAGCGCCCCTTGCTTTCGAAACGCTCGCGAAAACTTGACGCCAGGATGCGCGCGCCCAGCCGCGGCACGATGCCCCCACCGATGTAGACGCCGCCTCGCGCGCCCAGCGACAGGGTCAGGTTGCCGGCCATGGTGCCCAGAAAGCTGAAGAACAGCGCTTCGGCCTGCGCACACTGGGCGTCGCTGCCGGCTTGGGCGGCGGCCGTGATCTCCGCGGCGGTGTGCGGTTGCGCCGGCACGCCGGCCACCTCGCACAAGGCCTCGTAAAGGTTGAACAAGCCCGGGCCCGACAACACCCGCTCGGCCGACGCGTGGCCAAAACGGCGCCGCAGGCAGCGGATCACCGCGTCTTCGAGGTCATTGGTTCCGGCCAGCGTGACGTGACCACCCTCGCCGTTCAGCGGCACGCTCGCGTGCAGACGGTTCGCCGGCAGCAAGCCCGAGACGCCCAGGCCCGTGCCAGGGCCGAGCAAGGCCAGCGGCGCATCGCGTGCGGGCTCGCCGCCGCCCACCTTCAGCAGGTCGGACAAGGACAACGCAGGCAGCGACAAGGCCAACGCGGTGAAGTCGTTGATCACCAGAAACCGCTCGAGCCCCAGGGCTTGCTGCACGGCGGTGATGGAGAACGACCAATCGTGGTTGGTCATCTGCACGTGGTCACCCACGATGGGGTTGGCGATGCCAATGGCACACCAGTGTGGCGCCGGTTTGGCGTGCACCTGCAAGTAGTGCTGCATCGCGTGCAGCAGCGATTCGTGGTCAGCGCAGGGGTAGGTCGCGATGTCACTCAAAGGAGCATGGCGGCTGTCTTGCCAGGCCAGGCGGGCGTTGGTACCGCCGATGTCGCCAAGCAGGCGCGGGAAGTGCGAGTTCGAGTTCAAACCAAGTCATCCTGTAAGCAAACTACAAAGCAAAACTGTACGCCCCAAAATCGGCCGAGTCCATGTTTTCGCACTACTCGTCAACACCACTAGGGTTTTACCGGGTAATAGCCTGGGGTAAACCCGCTTTTTTGTCATGTAGTCTGCCTACTAAAGTCCCTTCACTTCGCAAGACAAGACGAACTATGTAGTCAAGGTACTTGGTTCTTTGCAAAGCAGTTGTGCGAAGTGCAACCCAGATTTCATAACCGCCGGGGCACCAGGTTCTGCGAGACCTTGAGTCCGGCATCCAGCAGCAAAGCAATGAGGAGTCCGTCGATGAAGAACAAATTCAAACTGCTCGCCGTGGCCGCGGCTGCAGCGAGCGCCCTGGGGGCGACCTCGGTGCAAGCCCAAGGCGTGGAGTTCCATGGCTACCTGCGCACGCAGGTCGGTACCACCAGCGAAGGCGGCAACCTGCAGTGTTTCCAGGGTGGTTGGCCGATCCGCGCCAAGTACCGCCTGGGCAACGAGTGCGACAACTATGGTGAAGCCATGGTCGTGGCGCCCTTCGGCAAGGCCGACGGCGCCTGGGCCAAGTACAGCCTGATGCTGGCGCTGCAAGAGCGCGGCGCCCAGGACTACGAAAGCACCGCCACCAACGTCGACTTCGCCAACTCGCGCTCGTCGCAAGGCTTCCAGCTCGCAAGCCGCCAGAACTTCGTGCAGGCCGGTGGCTTCTTTGGTGACAAGGGCGCATTCGCCGACGCCAAGATCTGGATCGGCAAGCGCTACTACAACCGCCACGACATCCACATCAACGACTACTTCTACTGGAACAACAGCGGCCCCGGTGCCGGCATCGAAGACATCGCCGCAGGCCCGCTGAAACTGGCCTTTGCGTACCACCAGAACGGCGGCAACGGTTCGGTGCAAGACCAGACCGGCAACAACAACGGAAACGCCAAAGACGACGTGGTGGCCAAGCGCTACGCGATGCGCTTCTACGACATCAACGTCAACCCGAACGGCAAGCTCGAAGGCGAGCTGGTGCTCCTGAAAGGCAGCACGGCCAGCGACACCGCCAGCACTGGAAGCGGCACCATGCTGTTCCTGGAACACACGCAAACCGGGGTGCTGGGTGGCTTCAACAAGTTCGCATTCGTCTACGGCAACAAGCTGGGCAGCGGCTTCGAGTGGCTGCCGACCTACCCCGGCGCGACCGAGGGCGACGAAGGCAAGAACTCTTGGCGCATCCACGACCAGTTCTACTTTGACTTGGCCGGCACCAACGTGTCGGGCATGCTGACTGGGAGCTACGGCAAGGTCAAAACCAACAGCGGCAACAGCAACACCTGGACCAGCTTCGGCATTCGCCCGCAGTACAACTTCACCGACAACTTCAGCCTGGCTGCCGAAGTCGGCTACGACACCGGCAAGACAGATTCCGGCGCCAAGCCGAAGCTGGCGAAGCTGACCATTGCACCCCAGCTCTCGCTGGCCAAGGGCTTCTGGGCTCGCCCGGTGTTCCGCGCATTCGTCACCTACGCCAAGTGGAACGACGACGCCGGCACGCAGGCGAACGGCGTCTTCGGCGACAAGCGCAACGGCATGACCTACGGCGTGCAGGTGGAAAGCTGGTGGTGATCAGCACAACACACGCGGCGTGCGGGGGGTGCGCCGTCGTGTTGAGCGCTCGCTGACAGCGCAGCGCGGGCATGCCACCGGATCCCTTCATCCGGTGGCATGCCTTCAGCGCCTTGGGCACCTTGTGTGCCCAAGGCCTTGAACCCGGTTTCCTGCCCTCGAATCACGTGACCACAACAACACCCGCAACCCCTGCCGCCGCCGACTGGTCACGCGGCGGCGTGATCTACCAGATCTACCCGCGCAGCTTTTCCGACAGCAACGGCGACGGCGTGGGCGACCTGCCCGGCATCATCAACAAGCTTCCCTATGTGGCCAGCCTGGGTGTCGACGCGATCTGGATCTCACCCTTCTTCAAGTCGCCGATG
>JACMKW010000111.1 GCA_014379885.1 Rhizobacter sp. | reverse complement strand
CTTCACTGGTCAGGCCGGCAATCTGGCCTGTGGTCAGTGAAGAGACTTGAGCGGTTGACAAGGCGGCCACTTGCGTGGCGCTCAGTGAGGAGAGCTGGTCAGAGTTCAGCGTGCGGATGGCGGCGGTGCTCAGGGCGGCCAGGTCAGCCGTTTCCAGGCTGGAGACCTGGGCGGTCGTCAACACGCTGACTTGAGCGGTGGAGAGCGCCGCGAAGTGCGAGCTGCTCAGTGCGTTGAGGTCACCCGTCGAAAGGGTTGGCAATTGGTCGGTGGTGAGCGCCACCACCTGGCCGGTGCTGAGGGCTTCGATCTGCGAGCTGCTCAGCGCGCCGAGCTGGTCGGAGTTGAGCGCGCGAATGCCGTTGGTGCTGATGGCCCGCAGGTCTTGCGTCTGGAACGCGCCCATCTGGTTGGTGCTCAGCGTCGAGATGCCCAGCGTCGTGATGGCCCCGGCCTGCGCCGTGGTCAAGGCCACGATCTGGTTGGTGCTGAACGCAGCCCAGTCTTCCGTCGAGAGCCCGGCGATCGAGGTGGTCGACAAGCCGGCAATTTGCGCGGTGCTCAGGACGGAGATGATGGTGGCCATGGCGGGTTTTTCCTTGTTCGCGGGATTCAGTGATTCCGGTCAACGGCAGAGAGGCAAGCCGGTGTGGCTTGCTTCGCAGCTCTCTGACGAGGAACGGTGGTTTTCACGTGTTGGATCAGGGGGTTCGGGATACGCGGAGCGACTGCGCATGCAGCCCCCGCGGAAATCCTCTCTTCCCATTCCCTCGGAATATCGGTCTAAGCCACATTCGACTTAAGGCGGATTTGCGGGCCCTAAGCGGCTTTGTTCGTGAATTGCTTGGGGGACCCGTGCGCTAGTGCGCGAGTTGGCGAGACATTCGTCACGAATGCGTGCAAGCGGCCCCAAACAAAAAGGCCCCGCCGTTTCCGGCGAGGCCTTTTGCGCTCAAGGTCTGAGGTGCTCTTCTACATATATATGGATGTCGGCGGCTGGTTGTTGAGGCGGGTTATTGCGGCAGGTATCGCACCGACAGCACGCCTTCAATCGCGGTGAGGCCATGCAACACCGTATCGGCAACCGGGCTGTCCACGTCGACCAGGGTGTAGGCCATGTCGCCACGCGACTTGTTCACCATGTTGTGGATGTTCAGGCCCGCTTTGGCCATCGCTCCCGAGATCTGCCCCAGCATGTTGGGCACGTTGGCGTTGGCGATCGCCACGCGGTAGGCCGACTCTCGCCCCATCGCCACCTTAGGGAAGTTGACCGCGTTGCTCACGTTGCCGTGTTCCAGGTAGTCGATCAACTGGTCGACGACCATGATGGCGCAGTTTTCTTCGGCCTCGGCGGTTGAAGCGCCCAGGTGGGGCAGGGCGACCACCTTGTCATGCCCATTGATGATGGCGCTCGGAAAGTCACACACATACCAGCCCAGGTGTTTGGCATTGAGCGAGGCGAGCACGGCTTTCTCGCTGACCACACCTTCGCGCGAAAAGTTGAGCAGCACGGTGCCAGCGCGCATCAAGGCGAGGTTGTCGGCGTTCACCAGGTCGCGTGTGGCGTCGACCAGCGGCACGTGCAGGGTGATGAAGTTGGAATGTTTCATCACCTCGGCCACGCTGGCGGCCTTCTTCACCTGCGCGGGCAGGCTCCAGGCGGCGTCGACGGTGATCTCGGGGTCGTAGCCCAGCACGTTCATGCCGAGCTTGATGGCGGCGTCGGCCACCAGGCAGCCGATCTTG
>JACMKW010000110.1 GCA_014379885.1 Rhizobacter sp. | reverse complement strand
GCGGCGTGCGGCCATGGTGCGCACAGGGTTCGAGCGTGACATAGGCCGTGGCGCCGGCGAGCGCTTCGCCGCTGGCGACTGCATCGCGCATCGCCATCACCTCGGCGTGCGGCCCTCCGGCCTGCTGGGTGTGGCCGCGGCCGAGCACGCGGCCGTCGCTGGCGGTGATGACGCAGCCGACGCGCGGGTTGGGTTCAGACAGGCCGATGGCTTGCGCAGCGAGTGCCAGCGCGTCGCGCATGGCAACCAGGTCGGCGGGTGATGTGTTCATGGTGCGGCCCTTGGGTCGGCCACATCGTCAGGGCTGGTGCTGAACGGTGGCCACGGAAACGCCATTGTGCGGGGTAAGCGCCTGCGGGCAAGCGGCGTCACCGCGGATCACCAGGTAGTTCTGGGGTGCGTTGCTTGGGGCCGGGGTGAAGCGACAGGCTTTGTAGGTGGAGGCGGTATTGCCGAAGGCCCAGCCGTTGGGGACGATGTGCAAAGGCTCGGTGTTGCTCACTGGCTGCAGGCAGGTGTAGGTGAGGTAACGCTCGGAGGCACGAATCACCTCTGTCTCGCAATGCGCGGAGGCCGGTGTCAACGAAAGCGTGAGTGGAGTGTCGTTGGCATTCAGTGCGTCGGGCACGACCGACAGCGAGAAGCGGATGAAGCCGCGCAGCAGCCGGGCCGTGAGTTCGGTGCAATGGCTCAGGTCGGCTTCGGTGATGTCGCGTGCGGCCAGCGTCGCCGGCACGTTGCATTGCGCGGTGACGACTCCTGTGCTGTTGTTGATCACCCAGGCCACCGCGCTGCGGCTCGACGGCTTGAGCACGCTGCGGCCCTCGATGAGCCGCTTGGCGCCTGCGGGCAGGTTGCGGCGTGGTGCGAGCGTCTTGTCTTGCGGGGGCAACGCCAGCGCGGCCGAGTACACCGGGGGCACACCCACGATGTTGGTGTGCAGCTGGACGACGTGTGCCTCGCCGGCGCGGTTTTGCCAGTTCACGCGCACCTGGGTGCTCTTGAGCGTGGCGTCTGTGGACACGATGCGTGTGAGCGAGAAGTGCGTGGGGGTCGCGTTTGCTTCACTGCGCTGTGCGGCGATTCCTTGGAACGCAGCGGTATTGGCGAAGGCACGCAGCTGCTCCATGTCTTGCTGCGCCAGACGAACCGCCTCGGTGCGCTGACGGGCGACATCACCATTCAGCCGCAGCCAAGACTGCAGGCGCAAGGCCCCCAGCAGGCCCAGGGACAAAATCAGGAAACCCACCAAGGCTTCGATCAAGGTGATGCCGCGTTGCCGGCGCAATGTGTTCATGGTCTGTCGAGCCTCAGAAGTCGCGCCACCCGCCTGGCATGCGGGCATAGCTGCCGCTGCGCTCGTGCAGGCCGCGCAGCACGGTGCTGTCATGGTGGATGTGGGTGCTGCCGTTGGCGTGCAAGTCGCCTTCCACGATCACGGCGCCATGGAGGGTGGCGCCCCCGGTATCGGCCCAGCTCGCATGGGTGCTGTAGATCACGCCGTGAATGACGGCACTCGCATGCAACTCCACTGGGCCGTCGACCACCAACAATACCGGGCGCTGTGGCGTACCCAACACAATGGGTGTGCTCAGTCGCAGGCCGCCGCGCAGCCAGAACAGCGAGTTGGTGGTGGCGGCTTGATTGAGCGACGTGTCGCACGCGCTCTCGCAGTCCATCTCACGCACCACCGGCTGTGCGCGCCACGTGGTCTTGTCCATGCGGAACACGCTCGCGAACAAACCTTGTGGCGTAAGTTGGGTCAAGGCGGCGTCGTTGGCCGCGACCGATGCTGCAGCAGGTGTGCCGGGTGTGCTGACGAGTCTTAGCGTGGTGGTGTCGATGGCGCCTCCGCTGTGCGCCGTCAGCCCTCCGGTGGCCGGGTCACTGTGGTGAACGCTGAACGTGGCCGTGACGACGCCGCGCACCGTCAGCGCTGCGGCAGGCAGGGTGTCCAGCCCCGGCAGGCGGCCCACCAACGCGTGGACTTGTGTACTGGCGTTGCGGCTGCGCCCGGTTGAGCTGACTTGCAACACACCCAGTTGTGCGGTTGCGGTGGTGCGGATGCTGAACGCAAGCTCGGCGTTGTCGAAGTTCATCTCGCCCGAGATGGCACACCGGCACGACCAGCCGCTGTCGATGTGGGTACAGACGGCCTGCATCGCGGTGATGGCACGCTCGCGAAACGCCACTGCAACTGCAGCGTTGCTGGCCAGGCAATCGTCACCAATGGGAGATGAGTTGTTGAGCTGCGCCAATGCCCAGTCCAGGCCGGCTTCAGCAGCTTCGTGCGCTTGGGCCGCACGGTATTGATTGGAGGAGGTCTTGGCCTCGAACAACACGCTGCGGTTGGCGAAGGTGACGGTGAGCAAGACCACGAAGGCGAGCATCAGCGTGATGGCCACCGTGGCCGCGCCGCGCTGGTTGCGGGGGATGAGCGGCTTCATGTGGGGCAGGCACCGGTCAGCGCGTCGTTGCGCAGGCGAACGGTGGACTGCACGCTGCGGTGCACCGTCGGGTCGGTGGCGGCGTGGGCTTCCATCTGGATGGCCATGCTGCGCACGGTCTGCCGCGGTGGGCAGGTGGTGCTGCCTTCGGCACAAGGCTGGCTGCAGAAATCATTGAGCACGATCTCCTGCACTTGCGGCGTGATGCGCAGCGAGGCCACGCGCAAGGTGTTGGCGTCGGTCATGGCCTGCCAATTGCCTTCGCCCATTTGCATTTCGATCACGCCTGCGCGCAGGCGGTAGGCCCATTGTTCGGTGTCGTGTGGGTAGGAAAACCGCACGCCACCGTCAGGGTGAGTCAAAGGGTCGGCACGGCGCAGGTCGCGTGTGATCAGGTCG
>JACMKW010000109.1 GCA_014379885.1 Rhizobacter sp. | reverse complement strand
TCGATGGCGCTCATCCTCGGCGGCACGCTGGCGCTCTACGACTACATGCGCGTGGTCGTGATCTTCGCTCCACCGGCCAACGCGGCACCGCTCGAGCAACGCATCGCCGAAGGACGGCGCAGCGTGCTCTTCGCGCACCACGCCGACTACGCGGCGGCGACCACCGAGACGCCGCCAGGCCACGCGCTCAAGCCGTTCGAGCGGGCCACGCACTACCTGCTCGACACGCGGCTCATGGTGGCCTGGGCCAAAGCGCTGGCGCGCCAGGGTGAGCTCGACAATGCCCGCTTCATCGCGGCGCGGCTGCGCGAATTTCGCAACCCGGCGGCCGACGATTTTTTCGCCGCGTGCAAGGCCGCTGCCGCCAGCGCGCCCTTCCAGTGCGAAGCGCCCGGCCGTCAGCCCGACTGGCGCGAGTTCGTCAGGCCTTGACGCCCGGCGCTGCCGGCGCGGGTGACGGCTCGGCCACCCATTCCCCCGACTTGCCGCCGCTTTTCTGCAGCACCCGGATCTCGCCCATGACCATGCCGCGGTCTGCCGCCTTGCACATATCGTAGATGGTGAGCAGGCCCACCTGCACGGCGGTCAGCGCTTCCATCTCGACGCCGGTGCGGCCCAGCGTTTCCACCTGTGCAATGCAGCGCACCAGGCTGGCTGCCGCGTCGATCTCGAACGACACCGTCACGCGCGTGATCGGCAGCGGGTGGCACAGCGGGATCAGCTCGGCGGTGCGCTTGCTCGCCTGGATGGCGGCCACGCGTGCAATGCCGATCACATCGCCCTTTTTGGCGTTGCCGCCCTGAATCAGCGCCAGCGTGGCCGCCTGCATGCGGATCACGCCGCTGGCGATGGCCACACGGTGCGTCTCTTGTTTGGCCGACACGTCGACCATGTGGGCCTGCCCGTGTTCATCGAAATGAGTGAGTGGCGAAGAGAGCGGCGACGGGGATGGTGCAGACGTTGACATGGTCGGGAAACATGCGAGAAATGGGGCGCTGGCATCATAGCGAGGCCGCTTGTGCCGCAGCTTGAACCTTCCGGCCTGCCCGCAGCTCCAACCGCCCACGACCCGCCACCGCTCCTTTTGAACACCTTCCCCCGCTCCTCTGCTGCCAAGCGCTTGCTGGCCAGCCTCTGTGCCCTGGCCATGCTGGCGCCGCAGCTGATGCCTCCCGCAGCGGCGCAAGACCGCCTGCCCGCGCTGGGTGAAGCCGCGTCTGACGACCTGAGCGTAGGCAACGAGCGCCGGCTGGGCGAGCAGATCATGCGCGACATCCGCCGCGACCCGGACTACCTCGACGACCCCGTGCTGCTGGAATACCTGCAGTCGATCTGGCAACCGCTGGTGGCTGCGGCGCGCGAGCGTGGCGACATTTCCTCTGACCTCGACCAGCGTTTTGCCTGGGAAACCTTCCTCGTGCGCGACCGCACCGTCAACGCGTTTGCCTTGCCGGGGGGTTATGTGGGCGTGCACCTGGGCCTGATCGCCATGACTACCAGCCGCGACGAACTGGCGTCGGTCCTGGCGCACGAGCTCACCCACGTGACGCAGCGCCACATCGCACGCAGCATGGCCAACAGCCAACGGCAGTCGCTGATCGGGCTGGCCGGCATGATCCTGGGCATGATCGCCGCCAGCCGCAGCACCCGTACCGACGGCGCCAACGCCATCATCACCGGCAGCCAGGCGGTGGCCGCACAAGGGCAGCTCAACTTCTCACGCGACGCAGAACGTGAGGCCGACCGCATCGGTTTTGGCGTGCTCACCAAGGCCGGGTTTGCGCCCGGTGGCATGGCTGCTATGTTCGAAAAACTCGACCAGTCTTCGCGCCTTAACGACAGCGGCGGCTTCCCTTACCTGCGCACCCACCCGCTCAACGCCGAGCGCATTGGCGAAGCGCGTTCGCGCATGGGCACGGCCACACCGGTGGTGCTGGCGAGTGTGCTCAGCCACACCGCGGCGCAGGCGCGTGCCAAGGTGATGATGGATGCGCGTGTGGACTCGCTGCGCCGCTGGCAGGCCCTCGAAGCGCCGGCCACTGCGAGCGCTGCCGACAAGCTGATGGCCGCCTACGCCAGTGCCCTGGCTTCCACGCTACTGCGCGACTGGCCGCGTGCCGACATCGGGCTGCAGCGCGCTTTTGCCGTGGTGCGCAGCGGCCCACGCGGCGACGCGACGGTTGAGCGTGAGCTGGTGTTACTGCAGGCGCAGTCGCTGTTGGAGCGTGGTGACGCGGCGCGTGCGGCCGAGGCGCTCAAACCGTATGCCCGGGTTGAGGGCGCCGCCTCGTCACGCGCGGTCATGCTGATGTCGGCCCGAGTGGCGATGTCGCTGGACAAAGATGCCTTGCAGCGCAGTGTGGAAGAGATGCAGACCTGGACCACGCTGCACCCCGCCGACTCCACCGTCTGGGCTCAGCTCGGGCGTTCATGGCAGCAACTCGGCTTCGGGCTGCGTGCGCTACGTGCCGAGGCCGAATCGCGCATTGCGCTGGGCGATCTGGTGGGCGGCGTCGACCGCCTGCGCGCGGGGCAAAAATTGGCGCGTGGCAGTGGCTAGGTTGACTTCATCGAGGCCTCGGTGATCGACGCGCGCCTGCGCGAGATCGAAATCCAGGCGCGCAAACGCGAAGCCGAGGAGCGGCGGCCGGAGGGCTGACGTATCCTTGCCGCCGCTTCGCACCCGCACGATCACTCCGTTCGCGCTGAGGTTTCGGAGCGCAGCGCAGGGCTTCGATACCTCAGCCCGAACGGACATGGGTTCTGCCCGAACGGGCATGGCCTTGCCGCGGCTGTACTGACTAGAGGTATGTAGCGCAAGGAATACTGCATGTACCGCCCCATCTCCCGTGCGCTTGTCTGCCTGTTGGTGGTGCTGGGTGCTGGCGTGACGCAAGCCGCCACGGTCACGAGCGTCACGCCGCAAGGTGAAGTAGCCCAGGTGCGGCAGCTCACCGTCAAGTTCTCCGAAGCAGTGGTGCCCCTGGGAGACCTGCGCCTGCCCGACCCCTTCAGCGTGGTTTGCGAAGGCCCCGCACCCAAAGGTGCCGGGCGTTGGTCTGACGGGCGTGTGTGGCTGTATGACTTCAACGAGGCCTTGCCTCCGGGCACACGCTGCACGCTGAAGGCCCGTGCCGATTGGAAACCACAGACCGGCGCCCTCAGCGGCAACACCGAATTCAGTTTCAGCACCGGCGGCCCGGCGGTGGCCAGCACCATGCCGCGTGGCGGGCAGATCGAAGAAGACCAGCACTTCCTGCTGCAACTCACCGGCCCTGCGGTCGAGGCGAGCGTGCTGGCCAACGCCGCGTGCGAGGTCGAAGGCATTGGCGAGCGGGTGCCCGTGCGCATCGTCTCCGGTGCTGTGCGTGATGAGGTGCTGAAGGCGCGGCGCCTTCAAAAACAAGCCGACCGTTGGTTGATGCTCGCCTGCCAACGCCCCTTGCCCAGCGACGCGGCAGTGCGCCTGGTTTGGGGTGCGGGCATTGCGGCGCAGGCCAACCCGAAGATCGTGACACGCAGCGAGCAGCGTTTCGACTTTCGTGTGCGCAAGGCCTTGACGGCCGAGTTCAGCTGCGAACGTGAGCGCGCCGACGCGCCGTGCCTGCCGATCCGCCCGCTGTGGCTGCGTTTCTCGTCGCCCGTTGCGCGCAGTGTGGCCGAAGCCGTGCGCCTGAAGCCGGCCACGGGTGCCGCCATTGCCCCGCAGTTCGACAAAGACGACAAGTCCGGCGAGGTGGTCGAACTGCGCTTCCCCACGCCGCTGGCCGAGAACACGAGCTTCACGCTTGAGATGCCGCGTGAGGTGAAAGACACAACCGGCCGCGCACTCGCCAACGCGGCGAGTTTCCCGCTCAAGGTGGCGACCGGCGACGCACCGCCCATCGCCAAATTCGCCGCCGCACCTTTCGGTGTGGTCGAGCTGAACGGCGAAGCCATGCTGCCGGTGACACTGCGCCACGTGCAGGGAGACCTGCGCCCCGCGGCGCAGGCCGGTGCGGTGCGCATCAAGACATTGCGCAGTGATGCCGACATCTTTGCCTGGTACAACAAGGTCGCCGCGTACCACGAGCGCCAGATCAGCACACAAGACGCCGGCTTCCCGGCTTCGCAGTGGTACGACATTGAGCGTGTGGTTGACGCCAAGGGCAAGTCTAGAGAGCGCAAACAAGCGCGCTATGTGGCCACACGCGAGGTCTCGTTGCTGGCCCAGGCTGCTGACACACGCCGGCTCGACCTGCCGCAATTGCAAGGCGGCGACCCACGCCCTTTCGAGGTGGTGGGCATCCCGCTCAGCGAACCGGGTTACCACGTGGTCGAGATCGAATCGCGCCGCCTGGGTGAATCGCTGCTCGACAAGAAGGCGCCCATGTATGTGCGCAGCGGCGTGCTCGTCACCAACCTCGGTGTGCACTTCAAGCTCGGGCGCGAAAACGGCCTGGTGTGGGTGACCACGCTCGACAAGGGCAAACCCGTCGCCGAGGCCGAGGTGGCGGTGAACGACTGTTTTGGCAAGCAGCTGTGGACAGGGCGTACCGATGCGCAAGGCGTGGCCCGTGTCGACAAGGTGTTGGAGCGGCAATTGGGCGAATGCCCCGGCGAGTCGGGCTACTTCGTCACCGCACGCAAGGCCGCCGCAAAGGGTGCCAAGAGCAGCGTCGCCGACATCGCCTTCGTGTTCAGCAGCTGGCAAAAGGGTGTGGAACCCTGGCGGTTCAACCAACCGATCAGCGGCGAGTCGCAGCCTGACCTGCGTGCCCACACGGTGTTTGATCGCACGTTGCTGCGCGCCGGTGAAACCGTGGCCATGAAGCACTTCGTGCGGCACGAAACCTCCACCGGCCTGGCCGCCTTGAAAGCCGATGAGCTGCCCACCCGCATGAAGATCGTGCACCAGGGCAGCGGGCAGGAGTTCGTGCAACCGCTCAGCTGGAGCGGCACCCGCAGCGCCAGCGCGAGCTGGAACATCCCGGCCGCCGCCAAGCTGGGCGTCTACGAGGTGCTGCTGGAGCGTGAGAACGCCAAGGACGCGGGTGGCGAAAACCTGCGGCGCAGCAGCTGGAACAGCGGCAACTTCCGAGTCGAAGAGTTCCGCCTGCCGTTGGTGGATGCGCGCGTGAGCGGCCCGGCGAAGGTGGCGATTGCGCCGAAGGAGCTGCCGATCAGCGTGCAACTCAACTACCTGTCGGGTGGTGGCATGGGCCAGGCCCCGGCGCGTGTGACGGCGCTGCTGCGCAACCGCGGCAACGGGTTCGCCGGCTACGACGAGTTCAGCTTCGAGCCGCCGCGCGACACGAACGCACGCGACAACTCGGGCGACGACGAAGAGCGGCAAAACGACAACGGCAAACTCGTTGCCGACAAACAAACCCTTACCACCGACCGCAATGGCGCGGCCAGCGTGACGCTGAAGAACCTGCCCGCCATCACGCGCGCCAGCGAGCTCGTCACCGAGCTCACATTCAACGACCCCAATGGTGAGGTGCAGACCGCCTCCACCCGCATCGCGCTGTGGCCCAGTGCGGTGGTGCTGGGCGTGAAGACTGGCTCCTGGGCCAGCAGCCGCGGCAAGGTGAAGTTCCAGGCGCTGGCACTCGACACCGCCGGCAAGCCGCTCAAGGGCCAGAGTGTCGAGGTGCGCGGGCGATCGTCACAAACCATCAGCACACGCAAGCGCATGGTGGGTGGCCTCTATGCCTACGACAACCGCACCGAAACCAAAGACCTGGGTGCGCTGTGCAGCGGCAGCACCGACGACCGTGGCCTGCTCTTGTGCGAGGCCGTGCTCGACACCGCCGGCCAGGTGGAGCTGATCGCCCAGGCCAAAGATACCGACGGCAACCTCGCGCAAGCGGCCTCCAGTGTGTGGGTCACGCGCCAGGGCGAACTCTGGTTCGCGCAAGACAACGACGACCGCATCGACGTGCTGCCCGAAAAGAAGAACTACCAGCCCGGTGAGACCGCGCGCCTGCAGGTGCGCATGCCGTTCCGCGAAGCCACGGCCCTGGTGAGCGTGGAGCGCGAAGGCGTGATCGCCACGCAGGTGGTCACGCTGCGCGGCGATGACCCGACCGTCGACGTGAAGATCGAGAAGACCTGGGGCCCAAATGTTTACGTGAGCGTGCTGGCGCTGCGCGGCCGCATTCGCGAGGTGCCGTGGTACTCGTTCTTCAGCTGGGGCTGGAAGGAGCCGCTGAACTGGGCGCGCTCGTTCTGGTACGAGGGCCGTGAATACCAGGCGCCTACCGCGATGGTCGATTTGTCGAAGCCGGCGTTCAAGCTCGGCGTGGCGTCGCTCAAGGTGGGCATTGCGGCGCATGAGCTGCAGGTGAGCGTGACGAGCGACAAGCCGCAGTACGCCATCCGCCAGAAGGCGACTGTGCGCATCAAGGTGCTGCACGATGGCAAGCCGCTCACCGGCACCGAGATCGCCTTCGCCGCAGTCGACGAAAGCCTGCTCGCGCTGCGCCCCAACGACTCGTGGAACTTGTTGAACGCGATGATTCAGCTGCGGGGCTGGGGCGTGGAAACCAGCACCGGCCAGAGCGAGATCATCGGCCGCCGCCACTACGGCCGCAAAGCCGTGGCGGCTGGCGGTGGGGGCGGCAAGAACGCCACGCGCGAGCTGTTCGACACGCTGCTGCTGTGGAAGGATCGTGTGCTGCTCGACGCCAACGGCGAAGCCGTGATCGAGGTGCCGCTCAACGATTCGTTGACCAGCTTCAAGCTGGTCGCCATTGCCGATGCGGGTGCGCAGCAGTTCGGCACCGGCAGCACCAGCATCCGCGTCACGCAAGACCTGCAGGTGCTGGCGGGGCTGCCGCCGCTGGTGCGCGAGGGCGACCAGTTCAGCGCCTTGCTCACGCTGCGCAACACCACCACGCGCGAGATGAAGGTGCGTGCCACGCTGCAAGGCACGGCCAACAGCGGTGTTGACAACATTGCGCGCGCACCGCTGACCTTTGCGCCGCAGGAGGTGGCCATTCCAGCAGGGGGCGCCAAGGAAGTGACCTGGGGTGTGGCCGTGCCCGCCGACGTTTTCAGCCTCACCTGGGAGGCCGCGGCCGAAGAGTTGAGCGGCGAAAAAACAAAAGACCGGCTGAAGGTGACGCAACTCGTGAGCGCGGCGGTGCCGACCCGCGTGATGCAGGCCACCTTGCTGCAGCTCGACGGGCCGATGACATTGCCGGTTGCGGCACCCACCGATGCTCTGCCGGAGAGCGGCGTTAAGCGCGGCGGTATCCAGGTTGCTGTGCAGCCCAAGCTGAGCGGCGCACTGCCCGGCATGCGGCGCTATTTCGAGACTTACCCCTTCGCGTGCCTGGAACAGAAGACGTCCAAGGCGGTGGGCCTGAAAGACAACAAGCTGTGGAGTGCGGTCGCCAACAGCTTGCCCACCTACCTGGACAACGATGGCCTGGCCAGCTACTTCCCGCCGCGTGCTGAAGATGGTGCGCGTGGCAGCGACCGTCTCACCGCCTACATTCTGGCCGCCACGCACGAAGCGGGCTTCGAGTTGCCGGGCCCGGCGCAGCAACAGATGCTGGATGGGCTGACGGCGTTTGTCGAAGGGCGCATCGAACGCAAGTTCTGGTCACCGCGTGCTGATCTGGACGTGCGCAAGATCGCTGCCATTGAGGCGCTCTCGCGCTACGGCCGTGCGCAACCGAAGATGCTGGGCTCGGTCAACCTGATTCCCAACCAGTGGCCCACGGCCGCGGTGATCGACTGGTTCAACATCCTGAAGCGTGTGAAGGACGTGCCCGATCAGGCCAAGCGCTTGAATGAAGCGCAACAGATCTTGCGCAGCCGCCTCACCTACGCTGGCACCACGCTGCGCTTCAGCAACGAGGCCGACGATTTCTGGTGGTGGTTGATGGACAGCGCCGACGCGAATGCGGCGCGACTCATCCTTGCAGTGATTGACGAGCCGAGCTGGAAAGACGATCTCCCGCGCATGGTGGTGGGCAGCCTCGCGCGCCAGCGTGCGGGCGCGTGGCTAACGACCACGGCCAACCTGTGGGGCTCGCTCGCACTCGACAAGTTCTCGGCGAAGTTCGAGTCCACGAAGGTGAGCGGCAAGACGGTGGCGAATGTGGGCGACAAACCCCAGTCCATCGACTGGGCGCGCCAGCCAGATGGGGGATCGGTCAAGCTCGCATGGCCCGAAAAGCCGGCCACGTTGAGCGTGTTGCAAGAAGGCAGCGGTAAGCCCTGGCTCACCGTTCAAAGCCTGGCCGCCGTGCCATTGAAAGCGCCGATCAGTGCGGGCTACAGCGTCACCCGTAGCGTGAGCGCGGTGGAGCAAAAGGACAAGAGCAAGTGGTCGCGTGGCGATGTGGTGCGCGTGCGGGTGGAGGTCGATGCCCAGAGCGACATGACCTGGGTGGTGGTGAGCGACCCGGTGCCGGGTGGCGCCACCTTGCTGGGCTCCGGCCTGGGGCGCGATTCGGCCATTGCCACCAGCACCGAGAAGCGTAGCAACACGGCGTCGCCGGCGTATGAAGAGCGCAGCTTCGAGGCCTTTCGCAGTTACTACGAGTACCTGCCAAAGGGCAAACACGTGGTCGAGTACACGGTGCGCTTGAACAACCCCGGCAAGTTCGCGTTGCCGCCGACCCGGGTGGAAGCGATGTATTCGCCGGAGACGTTTGGTGAGCTGCCGAATGCGGCATTGGAGGTGGGGCCGTGACCCACGCCCGTCATGCCGGCGCACGCCGGTATCCACTGCGGCCATGGCACGCTGCGTGGCGGTGGATCCCGGCGTTCGCCGGGATGACGGTGTTCGTGTGCAATGCTCATGCCGTGCCCAGCTTTTCCGAAGTGAAGGCCGCCCACCGCCCCTCCGACATCACCCTGCTCGACCGCCAAGGCGCCCCCCTTCAAACCGTGCGCACCGACAAGACCGTGCGCCGCCTGCCCTGGGTGGGTTTGAACGACACCTCGCCAGCCTTGCTGCGAGCCATCGTGCTGAGCGAAGACAAGCGCTTTTATGAACACAGCGGCGTCGACTGGAGCGCCGTGGCACAAAGCGCCTGGGGCAACGTGTGGAACACCCGCACACGCGGCGCGTCCACCTTGAGCATGCAGCTCGCCGGCTTGCTGGACGACGACCTGGCCCGCCCGGCCGGTGGCCGCAGCGCCGCGCAGAAGGTGAGCCAGGCTTTCACCGCCACGCGGCTCGATGCGCAATGGAAGAAGAGCGAGATCCTGGAGGCTTACCTCAACCGCGTGGCGTTTCGTGGCGAGCTGGTGGGCATCGGCGCGCTGTCACAAACCCTGTTCGGCAAACACGCCAGCGGGCTCGACGCCCACGAGGCCGCCATCGCCGCCGCCCTGCTGCGCGGCCCCAACGCGAGCGCCGACGTGGTGGCGCAACGTGCTTGCGGTGTGCTCAAGCTGCAAAACCAAACCTGCGAAGGGGTGACGGCTTTGTCGCACAGCGCGCTCAACCGGCGTGGTGGCATGCCGCTGGGCGAACAACTCGCGCCGCATTTTGCGCGGCAACTCAAGCTCGGCGACAAACCCACCCACGCGACCACGCTCGACGCACGTTTGCAGCGCCTGGCGATTGCCACGCTGCGCCGGCAGCTTGCCGAGCTGAACGGCCGCAATGTCGAAGACGGCGCCGTGGTCGTGCTCGACAACGCAAGCGGCGAAGTGCGCGCCTGGGTCGGTTCCAGCGGTAATCTGTCCGACGCCGCGCAGGTTGACGGTGTCACCGCGCGCCGCCAGCCGGGCTCCACGCTCAAACCTTTCATCTACGAGCTGGCCATCGAGCGCCGCCTGATCACACCGGCCAGCCTGCTCGACGACTCACCCGCGCAGATCGCCACCAGCAGCGGCCTGTATCTGCCGCAGAACTACGACAAGGACTTCAAAGGCTGGGTCAGCGCACGCACCGCCCTGGGCGCGAGCCTGAACGTGCCCGCTGTGCGTGTGGGCGCAATGCTCGGCCCCGACGCCGTGCTGGCGCGCCTGAACGCACTCGGCCTGGCCCTGCCCGAGTCGGGCGGCTACTACG
>JACMKW010000108.1 GCA_014379885.1 Rhizobacter sp. | reverse complement strand
GCCGAGGGTGAGCAGCGCGCCGACGCTAGCAGCACCCCCGGACTGCCCGCCCAGGTGAACCCGTTCCAGGCCGTAACGTGCCTTGATGGCGTCGACCGCGGCATTCAGGCTCAGGTACTCCTTCAGGCGCCGCCGTTCGGTGTGGCGCCCCGAGGAGCCGTAGGCGCCGGGTCGGGCCACGAAGATGTAGGGCACGGCATTCACCCGGGCCAGGCCTTCGGCCTGGGTGCGCAGTGCCTTGGCGTGGTTGTCTTTGTAGGCGCCGGGCAGCACGAAGCGGCCGTCGAGTTGATCGCCATGAAAGAAGAATGCGGCGTGGCGCGCGCCCACCACGTTGGACGACGGGTAGTAGCGGATGCACTCGGTGCCTTCGGCGTGCGCCACCCACACGGCGTCGCGTGTGGTTTCGCACTGCTCGCGCGACGTGCGCTTGCCGTTGATGAGCTCCGAGGTGGGGAATTCTTCGTCGTCGGCGTTTGCGGCGGTGCTTTCGGCGCGCACTGCAGGGGTTACCAGCGCGCCAGTCAGGAATGCGAGCAAGAGTGCGAGCAAGAGGCAGCGCCTAGGAGCCTGTCGGACTTGGGGCGTCGAAGCGAAATTGGGCCCCAGCAAGGACAGTTTTTGCCGGGTTTGCAGGCCCATAGCCGTAGCTATGGGACAAAAAGCCGGTGAAAAATGGACTGCTGCGGCCCAATTGCAGCCGACGCTCCCCAAGTCCGACAGGCTCCTAGCCCTCACTCTAGCCCCCGGTGTCGGCCGGCAGGGCCGGCATCTCGAAGCAATCGGCAAAAGTGAAGAACAGCGAAGCGTAGAACACCGCGGTGAACACCAGCACGGCCGGCATCATGACCAAAGCTGCCACATTGGGCTGGCCAAGCACGGCAAACACGAGCGAGCTGAATACCGCAAACGCCATCACCGCGGCCAGGCCGGTGAGGGCGTAGACGGCAAAGGCGCCCTTGTTGCGCCAGCAGGCCACGGTACTGAAGAACAAGGCCTTGGCCACCGACTGCCCGCCCCAGTAGACCAAGGCCGGCGCATGCCAGAACGGCAGGCTGAGCGCACTGGCGGCACTGGCAAACCACAGCAGGCTCAGTTGCAGCCGGGCGTCGGAGAGCAGCAAGGCCATGCTCTCCTGCGTGGCCTTGCCGCTGGTGGCCGCGGTTTGCAGGGCCACCATGCGGCCGCCGTCGATCCATGCGTGCACACCCATCACGATGAGCATGCTCACGGCATAGAGCGCGCCCAGTTGCCACAGGGAACGCGCGCGCACCGGGTCGCCACGCAGCGGCGCGATGAACACGCGGGGTGTGGGGAAGCGCCCCTGAAGCACCTGGTGCGTGGCCAGCATGAAGGCCAGCGTGACGAGCGGCAGGCTGGCCCAGAAGAGCAGGGCGCCGATCCAGGGCAGCAACTGCGCCACCACCATGCCCAGCAGCATCACACCAAAAAGGCCAAAGAAGGCCAGTGGCCGGGAGAAGAACACGCCGAAGCCCTGGCGCACCCACAGCGCGCCGCGGCCGGCGGGAACGAGTTGAAGTTTCATGGGCGCAGCTTAGGGCAACGCCGCAGGCCGCCCAAGCCGAGGCGCGCCGCCTCGCGGGGACTTGTTCAGCGTCGCCATGGGCTTGTTCACACTAAATAAGCGCCGGGTGCCAGGGTTCATTGACCCTGTGCGTCAGCACACGTTCGAAGTGCGTGGGGTCGTGCGCGGTGAGCACGGCGGCGTCGCGCGGCAGGTGAAAGTCCCACAGGCGCGACACCCAGAAGCGCAGCGCGGCGGCGCGCATCATGGCCGGCATGAGCCGCCGTTCGCCCGAGCTGAGTGCACGCACTGCGTTGTAGGCGGCCACGAAGGCGACGGCACGCTCTTCGACCAGGCGGCCACTGTCGAGGTCGATGCACCAGTCGTTGAGGCACACGGCGATGTCGAACAAGAAGGTGTCGACGCCGGCGAAATAGAAGTCGAAGAAGCCGGTGAGCTGGTGGCCTTCGAACATGACGTTGTCGCGGAACAGGTCGGCATGAATGGGGCCGCGCGGCAGCGCCGCGTGGGCGGCCGAAGCACCGAGCTGCTGTTGAAAGGCGAGTTCGTTTTCGATCAGGGCGCGCTGTTCGGCAGTGAGATACGGCGCCACCACGGGCACCGTCTCGGCCCACCATGCGAGGCCACGCAGGTTGGGTTGGTGGCGTGCGTAGTCTTGCCCCGCGATGTGCATGCGCGCCAGCATGGCGCCCACACTTTCGCAGTGGCCCACGTCGGGCGCGAGCTGGTGGACGCCGGTGAGGCGGTTCACCACGGCGGCAGGTTTGCCGCACAGCGTGTGCAAGATCTCACCGCTGGCATCGGCCTGTGGGTCGGGCACCGGCACGCCGTGTTGTGCCAGGTGCTTCATCAGGTGCAGGTAAAAAGGCAGTTGTTCGAAGGTCAGGCGCTCGAACAGCGTGAGCACATAACGGCCCTTCGCGGTGTCGGCAAAGTAGTTGGTGTTTTCGATGCCGGAGGCGATGCCTTTGAGGGCGGTGAGTTCGCCCACAGAGAGCCCATTGAACAAATCGGCGGCGGCATCGAAAGAAACTTCGGTGAAGACGGCCATGTCAATGCCGGCGCAGCGCAGCGCTGGGGGTCGGGGGCAGAAAACTCATGGGCGCGATTGTAGGCAGGGTGATGACACACCAAAGGCCATGTCTAGGTCACACGGAAGAGCGTCATGGAAGTTCCAAGGTGAGGTCAGTGGTAGTCGTCTTCGCGCTGATGGCGCACGGCGCCCACGATGTCGGTCTTCTGATCAACCACTTCGAAAAGCGCCACGTAGCCTGTGTTGC
>JACMKW010000107.1 GCA_014379885.1 Rhizobacter sp. | reverse complement strand
TCATGCTGTGTCTCCATCCGCGCAAGCGGTGTGTCCTGGGTGTGCCAGATCAGGGTACGAACCTTTGCACTGCGTGTCATTGCGGGAGATCAAGTTGGGTTGATACCGCTCAACGGGTCCGTGCGCCAGAGAAGAGAACATAGGCGCTGGCTCCTCCTTCCACAAGTACAAGCACGACCGCTCACCCATGCACAGCAACTCCCGCCGCGACTCGACCCCCTTGCCTGACAACCTCGATTTGACGTTGACGACGTGGCTGGCGCGCATGTCCCATGGCGTCTCTCCATCTGCGCTCACGGCGGCTTTCAGCGACTGGCAGAGCCATCTCGCCGCATCTCCGGGCAAACAGCTCGAACTGGCCGAGAGTGCACTGCACAAATACCTGCAATGGCTCATTTACCTGCGTTCTTCGCACGGGCAATGCCCCCCTAGCGAACAACCAGCCCTGGAAGACAAGCGCTTCAAGGCGGCGCAGTGGCAGATGCCTCCTTACAACTGGGCGTCGCAGGGGTTTTTGCTGGGCCAGCGCTGGTGGTCCGAAGCGATGACCGGCGTTCGCGGTGTGTCGCAGCACCATGAAGAAGTGGCCGAGTTCGTGACGCGGCAGTGGCTCGACATGTGCTCGCCCTCCAATTTCTTGCTCACCAACCCGCAGGTGCTGCACGAAACCATGGCCACCGGTGGCAAGAACCTCGCCACCGGCTTTGCCAACTGGTGGCGCGATGCCATGGCCGTGCAGGCCGAAGGGCCACCGCCTGGGGCCGAACAGTTCGAGGCGGGCAAGGTGGTGGCCATCACACCGGGCAAGGTGGTTTTCAGAAACCGCTTGATCGAGCTGATCCGTTACGACCCGAGTACGCCCACGGTCTACCCCGAGCCGCTGCTGATCGTGCCCTCGTGGATCATGAAGTACTACATCCTCGACCTCTCGCCCGCGAACTCGATGGTCAAGTACCTGGTCGACCAGGGCCACACGGTGTTCATGATCTCCTGGAAGAACCCCGGCTCCGAAGACCGCGACCTCGGCATGGAAGACTACCTCGAACTCGGCGTGCTGGCTGCGCTCGACGCCGTGCAGCAGCATTGCCCGCGTGTGGGTGTACACGCCGTCGGCTATTGCCTGGGTGGCACGCTGTTGGCCGTGGCGGCAGCGGCGCTGGCACGGCACACGCCGTCACCGCTGAAGACGGTGAGCCTGCTGGCCGCGCTGATCGACTTCGAGGAGCCCGGCGAGCTGGGCCTGTTCATCGATGAAAGCCAGATTGCCTTCCTCGAAGACCTGATGGCCCAGCGGGGTTATCTCGATGGCCGGCAGATGGCTGGTGCGTTTGCCCTCATCAACTCCAAGGACCTGGTGTGGTCCAAGCTCGTGCACGAGTACATGATGGGTGCCCACACCCCGCTCACCGACCTGCGTGCCTGGAACGCCGATGCCACCCGCATGCCCAGCCGCATGCACAGCGAATACCTGCGCTGGCTCTACCTCGAAAATGACCTCGCCGAAGGCCGTTACCGCGCGCTCGGCGAGACGGTGGCGTTGCACAACATCCGCCAGCCGGTGTTTTGCGTCAGCACCGAGCGTGACCATGTGTCGCCCTGGCCGTCGGTCTACAAGATTCATCTGCTGACCGATACCGAACTCACCTTTGTGCTGAGTTCTGGCGGGCACAACGTGGGCATCGTCAACCCACCCGATGGCACGGCCGCCCACGCTTCGGCCGTGCACCGGGTGGCGGTGCGCAAGCGCGGCACCAACTTTCAGGATGCCGCCACCTGGTATGCGCAGGCGCAGCCTCAACCGGGCAGTTGGTGGCCCACATGGCAGCGCTGGCTGAGTGGCCATTCGGGCAAACGGCGTGCGCCGCACTTCAATCCCAAATTGCCCACGCTGGGCAATGCGCCGGGCGAGTACGTGCACGGCACATGAGCTCACACATTGCGCTTGCGCAATGCCCTGCGGTGCACTACGTCTTAGAAACGATGCTCGGCCCCTTGCATTGCGCGTGTGGGTCGGCTCTTTGACCCTCAACCCGCACAGGAGACATCTCATGGCAAGCAAGACTCACAAAGCAAACAATGGCCATTCACCGACCCTGGCCGCGCAGGCCGGGAATTCGGCGCCCGATGCGGCGCTGGCCTTTTCGCAGGATCAGTTGCAGTCGTTGATTGCGCTGACCGACGTGGTGTTCAAGGGCGCCGAGGAGATCCACCGTTTCCAGATGCAGGCGGCCCACGACGCGCGCTTGCAGCATGAAAAAGCGCAAGCCCAGGTGTCCCAGGCGGCCACACCGGCTGATCTGCTCAATCTTCAGTCGGAGTTGCTGCGCTTTGACATGGCGTCGGCTGGCAAGTACTGGCAGCAGCTGGCGGCGATCTGTGCGGCCACGCAGGCCGATGCCATGAACCTCATCACTCGCAGTGCCGCGACCGTGGGTGGCGACATGGCTCGGCTGGCGGCCCAACCTTTGCCGCAGGTCATGCCGCTGCAAACCGCCACAGCACCGCGCGAAAGCGGCGCCACGGCCGCCGACCCGACACAAGCCTGGAACCAGTGGGTCGACCTCGGCAAACAATGGAGCGACATGCTGTACCGCACCGAGGCGTCACTGCACTGAGCCCGTCGCCTAACTCTCCCGCTGATGGGAGGCTGCGTTCATAGGCGGGTCGCTAACAAGCCTTTAGCTGGCGTTGCACCGCTGGGTGCCCCAGTATGGACACCTCACGTCGTGATGCCGGGTTCCCGTGCGCGACGTGCCAACTGGGAGACACCGCATGATCCCTCTCGACGCCGAGATATCGAAGGCCCGCGCCCTGGTGATTGACGGCAACGCCGGCTCGCGCAGCGCGCTCGTCACCATGCTGCGTGAGTTCGGTGTGGGCGAGATCGTGCAGGCCCGCAAGGCGCAGGAAGGGCGTCGCCTGCTGGAACTGAACCGGTACCACATCGTGATCTGTGAGTACCACTTCGATGACGAGCCGGTCAGTGGGCAAGACATCATGGACGACCTTCGGCTGTCGCACCTGCTGCCGCTGTCGACCGTGGTCGTCATGATCTCCAGCGAAGCCGGTTACGCCAAGGTGGCCGAAGCCGCCGAAGCCGCGCTCGACGCTTACCTGCTGAAACCTCACACGGCCGATGCGCTCAGAGACCGTCTGGTTCAGGCCCGTCAGCGCAAAAGTGCGCTGACCGACATCTTTCAACTGGTCGAGAAAGACGCCTTCATCGAGGCCGCCGAGATGTGCCAGGTGCGCTTCAAGACACGGGGGCCGGCCTGGTTGCAGGCGGCCCGCATCGGCGCTGAGTTGTGGCTTCGCCTGGGCAAGCCGCATGCCGCCCAGGAATTGTTTGATGCGATTTTGCTGGTAGGCGCCGTGCCCTGGGCGCGGCTGGGGGTGGCGCGAACCCAGTACGACTCCGGTGGCACGGTGCAGGCGCGGCGCACGCTGGAAAGCCTTTTGAACGAGTTGCCCAGTTACGCCGACGCCTACGACGTGATGGGCCGTGTGCTGCTCGACCAGGGGCAGCCTGAAATGGCGCTCAACGCGCTGCGGCAGGCCACGACGCTCACCCCTGGCAGCGTAGCCCGCCTGGTCAAGCACGGCTTGCTGGCTTTTTATTACGGCGACCCGAAAGAGGCCGCCGATGTTCTGGCCAAGGCGGCGCGCCTGGGCATGAACTCGCGCATCTTCGACCTGCAAGGCCTGGTGTTGTTGGCGGCCGTGCAATTCGATCTCGCAGACCGACGGGGGCTGACGCAATCGCTCAATGCGATGGTGGCGGCCCGTGCGCCGCAGCAGGGCAGCCCCCGCCTGAGGCGCTTTGAGTTGGTGATCAGCACACTCCATGCGCTGCTCGACAGGCGGGTCGCCGACGGTGTGGCCCAGGCCCGCGAGTTGATGGCCGAGATCTCCTTGCCGAACTTTGAATTCGAGGCCGCCTGCAACCTGCTGGCTTTGCTCGCGCGCTTGTCCAAGCACGAACTCAAGCTTGATGGCATTGAAGAAGAAATCCTCAAACTGGCGCGACGCTTCGCGGTGTCTAAAACGACGACCGAGCTTCTGGTGCGCGCCTCGTTCGGGCACCGTGTGTTCGAAGACATTGTTCGGCGAGCTTATGCCGACATCTGTGCACAGGCTGAACAGGCTGTTTCCAAGACAATCAGCGGCGCGCCTGCCGAGGCCGTGAAACTGCTGCTTGCCAGCGCAGAGCTGTCACTCAATGCCAAGCTGGTCGACCTGGCGCTTCACACCATCGAGCGACACCATGCCCATATTGACGGGGCCGACGCCCTGTTGCAGCAAGCCAAGCTCCTGCACCAGCGCTACCGTGGCTACGGCACGCAGGTTCACCTGAGCCGGGCCGGCGACCCGCGCATCATGACCGGGGTGTCGACACCCACTTGAGCATGCGCCGCACCGGTGAAGCCTGGTTGGTGGATCGGTCGCTGTCGACGACCTATTACAATAAATGTCTACTATGAAAGGGATGCATGAAACTCGTCAAATTGGCTCCGTTCCTGACGCTTGTCTCGCTGTTGCTTGCTTTGCCGGGTTGCGGCGGAGGCGGTGGAGACTCCACTCCCGCCGCACCCCCGGCTGCACCTACATTCCCGCTGCAGGCCGGGCACCGGGCGCTGCTTGCCAGCGCGTCGACCGATAACTTCATCATCTCGGGCTGGTGTGAAGGTACGGCCGCCATCACGAACGCGGCGGCCACGTCCGCTACGTTCGAAGGCGTGGCGGGCTTTCAAGTCTTGACTTCCGGCACGATCACGCTCGCGGCCTGTGATGCGGCGGGCACCTATTCAGGCCAGATCACCCGGTACTTCGACGCCAATTACTCGCCCATTGGCTCCGTCGACCCGGAAGGCGAGTTCAGAAGCTCCCCGAGCGCGCCCGCGGCTTTGCCCACCTCGGTGAAGGTGGGAGACACCGCCGAATACGCGGTTCTGACCGAGTATGCAGACAGCACCAAGGCCACCATCACAGGCCGAGCACGGTTGAGCTACCTCGTAGAGCCCGACTCGGCCACAACGGCGCGGTTGATCCTCATTGAAGATTCGTACAGCCCATCGAACCAGCATCTTTTCAGGGATCGCGCCACGTACCGCATCGCCCGCAACGGCACGCTCACGCTCATATCGACTGACACCTATTCCTACCTTGCAGACGCCTACCTGCTGTACACCAAGATCTGAAAAGGCGTGAACGAACCCCGCCGGGCCGCGCTACTCGCTGGCTTCGCGCGCCCAGTGCGCCGGGTTCTCTCTCACGATCGTCACCGGCACGGGTGAGCCGTGCAACACCGCCTGCGACACCGAACCGAGCAGGGCGCTGCGCACCACCCCCCGGCCGCGCGCGCCAATGATGATGGCGTCGCAGTCGTAGCGCTCGCCGGTTTCCAGAATGGTGTGCGCCGGGTCGCCGGTGGCGATTTCGCGCTCGAAGCTGATCTCGGCTTGCCGAAGCAGGTCTTCGGCGGTTTCGAGCGCGTGGTTGCCGGCCGCGCCGGTCACACGTCCGAGCACCTCGGCATCGGGCGCCAGAACCATTTCGTAAAGATAGGTGGGCTCCTGCACGTTCATCACCACAAAACTCGCATCCAGGCCTTCTTGCGCCATGCGGATTGCGTAGCGCACAGCGTTCAAGGCATGCTCGGAACCGTCAACGGGCAGCAGAATTTTCATGGTGATCTTTCGCGCAGAAGGAGCGTTCAGCTTAACGCTGCTGACCCAGTTTTTCTTCATGGCCCGTCTGGCAGCGCGCACAGCGCGAGGCGGCGGGCTGGGCCTGCAGCCGGGCATAAGCGATCGGCTCGGCGCAGTCTAGGCATCGGCCGTACAGGCCGGCGCCCAAGCGCAGGCGGGCAGCCTGCACGGCATTCAGCTCGGTGATGTCGCGCCCGGTTTCGGCCTCGGCCACCTCTTCGGTGACGTCTTGGTCGGCGCCCTCCTTGCGGTCGGTGACATCACCCAGGCGTGCGTCGTTGCGTTGGCGTGTGGCATCGCGGGCCGAGGCAATCTCCGCATCGAGTTGCTTTTCTCGTTCGATCAACAAGAGTTCGAGGCTTCGTGTCTGTTGTGCGGTCAATGGGCTCATGGTGCTTCCGGTGGTCTGCGTCGATTGTTGGGTGCGGCAACGTGAGAGAGCTTGACGAAGCGCAAGCCAGACCTTGCGCCCCGTCAAGCGAGGTGTCATACAGCGCGGGGTACGCTGGCCAATTGAAGGAGGCCTGTGCCCATGAGCGTTCGCAATCTCGAACACCTGTTTCGCCCGCAGTCGGTGGCCGTGATCGGTGCCTCACAGCGCGAGCGCAGCGTGGGCGCCGTGGTCATGCGCAACTTGCGACAGGGCGGGTTCGCGGGCCCGCTGTGGCCGGTCAACCCCAAACACCACAGCGTTGACGGGCTGGCGGCCTGGCGCTCGGTCGAGGCCTTGCCGCACGCACCCGACCTGGCGGTGATCTGCACACCGGCCGACACCGTGCCCGGGCTGATTGCCGAGCTGGGCCGCAAGGGCACACGTGCGGCGGTGGTGTTGAGCGCCGGGCTCAAGGGCCCGTGGAAAGAGGGGGGCTTGTCGATCGAACAAGCCATGCTGCAGGCGGCCAAACCGTACCTGCTGCGCATTCTTGGCCCCAACTGCGTGGGCCTGCTGGTGCCAGGCCTGGGGCTGAACGCAAGCTTTGCTCCCGCGGCAGCGCGGCCGGGGGAGCAAAGCTTGCGTTTGTGTCGCAGTCGGGCGCGTTGGCCACCGCCATGCTGGACTGGGCCAATTCGCGCAGCATCGGTTTTTCGCACTTCATCTCGCTGGGCGACAGCGCCGACGTCGATTTCGGCGACGTGCTCGACTACCTGGCACGCGACGGCGACACGCGCGCCATCCTGCTCTACATGGAATCGGTGGGCTCGGCTCGCAAGTTCATGTCGGCGGCGCGCGCGGCTGCCCGAAACAAACCGGTGGTGCTCGTGAAAGCGGGCAGGGCGCCCGAAGGGGCCAAGGCCGCCGCTTCGCACACCGGCGCGCTGGCTGGTGGCGACGACGTGTTCGACGCCGCCGTGCGCCGCGCCGGCCTGTTGCGGGTGGGTTCGCTC
>JACMKW010000106.1 GCA_014379885.1 Rhizobacter sp. | reverse complement strand
GGCAGCTTCGACGGCGGCTACGGTTCCTCCTACCTGGCGCGCATCGTAGGTCAGAAAAAGGCCCGTGAAATTTGGTTTCTGTGCCGCCAGTACGACGCGGCACAGGCCCTCGACATGGGCCTCATCAACAAGGTGGTGCCCTACGAAAAGTTGGAAGAAGAGACCATCAGCTGGTGCCGCGAAATCTTGCAGCACAGCCCGATGGCGCTGCGTTGTTTGAAGGCGGCGCTCAACGCCGACTGCGACGGCCAGGCCGGCCTGCAAGAGCTCGCAGGCAACGCCACGCTCCTTTACTACCTCACGGAGGAAGGCAAGGAGGGCAAGAACGCCTTCCTCGAGAAGCGCAAACCCAACTTCAAGCGTTTCAAGCGCTACCCGTGACAAGCTCTGCAGCGCCAACCACAGCGCAGCCTTCGGGGGTTTCGCGTTGGCTGCTCGCGGCCAGACCAAAGACTTTGAGTGCGGCAAGCGTGCCGGTGGTGGTAGGCACCGCCTGCGCTTACGCCCAGGGCGGCCTGCGCTGGGCGCCGGCATTGGCTGCGCTCATCGGCGCGTTGCTCCTTCAAATCGGCGCCAACTTCGCCAACGATGTCTACGACTTCGAGAAGGGGGCCGACACGGCGGAGCGCCTTGGGCCCACGCGTGCCGTGCAGGCAGGTCTCATCACGCCTACGGCGATGCGTCGCGGCATGTACTTGGTGTTTGCGCTTTCCTTGTGCGTAGGCGCTTACCTGACCGTGGTGGCAGGGCCGATCATCTTGGCGATTGGTGTGCTTTCGATAGTGTCCGCGATCGCCTACACGGGCGGGCCCTATCCGCTCGGCTACAACGGCCTGGGCGACCCGTTCGTGTTTGCGTTTTTTGGTCTGGTCGCGGTGTGCGGAACGGTGTTCGTGCAGCTCGGCCGCGTGCCTGCGCTGGCCGTTTGGTGCTCGGTGCCGGTTGGCGCCCTTGCCACCGCGATCCTGGTCGTCAACAATTTGCGCGACCACGAGACCGACGCGCGGGTCGGCAAGCGCACGTTGGCAGTGCGCTGGGGACCCAAGGCCGTCGTGTTCGAGTACGCGCTGTTGGTGGCGCTGGCCTATGCGGTGCCGGTGTTCCTCGCCACCAGCCAGCACCAAGGCCGATTCGTGCTGCTCCCGCTGCTGACTTTACCGATGGCGCGCAGCCTGATTCGCGCCGTCGCGAGCGAACGCGGCAGGGCCCTGAATGCCCGCCTGGCGGGAACTGCCAAGCTGCTGCTGATTTTTGGATTGCTGCTGGGGCTCGGGTTGGCGCTCGACCACGCTCTGTCTCAGGGCTTGCTGGCGTCGAGTGGTTCGCCATGAAACTGAGCCTGCGCCGCGTTTCGCTGGCTACACCAGGGGCGCGCAGCGCGCGGCGTGCCTGGCCAGAGCGTCACAGTTTGGTCTTGAGCCGACGCAGGCGCGCTAACACCAGTTCCAACGACAGCCAGCATTCCCAATCCGATAATCATTCCGCGCATTTGGGTCTCCCATGATCCTCCCACGCCTTGGCCCAAACGCGC
>JACMKW010000105.1 GCA_014379885.1 Rhizobacter sp. | reverse complement strand
GGCGTGTGCCAGTGCGGGTGGGTGTGAGCATCGGCGATACGCTGGCTTCGTTGCACGGCGTGATCGGCATCCTGATGGCTTTGCATCACCGCCACGCTTCGGTTACTCCACAAGCGCCCAAAGGGCGTGGGCAAGTCATCGACGTGGCGCTCTACGAAGCCGTCTTCAACTGCATGGAGAGCCTGCTGCCCGAGTACAGCGCCTTCGGTGCCGTGCGCGAAGCCGCTGGCTCGGCCCTTCCCGGCATCGCCCCCAGCAACGCCTACCCCTGCGCCGATGGTTGGGTGCTGGTGGCCGGAAACGGCGACAGCATCTTCACGCGCTTGATGAAGACCATCGGCCGCGAAGACTGGGCCCACGACCCCACGCTGGTGGGCAACGCCGCCCGCGTGGCGCGTGTGGCCGAGATTGACGCCGCCATCGGCGCCTGGACGGCGCAGCGCAGCGTTACCGCCGTGCTGGACGCACTCAACGCGGCGCAGGTGCCCGCCGGTCGCCTGTACACCGCCAAAGACATCGCCGAAGACCCGCACTACCGCGCGCGCGGCATGGTTGAACGCGTGACCTCGGCCGATGGCCTCTCGGTCGACGTGCCCGGCATCGTGCCCAAGCTGAGCGCCACGCCGGGGCGCATCACGCGGCGAGCCCCCACGCTCGGCGAAGACACCCAGGCGGTCTTGCGCGAGCTGGGCATCACACCCGAGCAAGAAGCTCAGCTGCGCGAGCGCGGCGTGCTGTGACCGCAGCGTTACCGCTCTACGCGCTCTCGGGGCTGGCCATGGCAGCAGCCACCGTGGCCGGCCTGGTGTGGTTGCGCACCCGAACGCCACGCGCCGGCGAAGCAGCCGGGCCGAGCCAAATGCGCGCCAGCACCGACTACGAGCAGCTGTTCAGCCTCAGCCCGCACCCGATGTTCGTCTACGACGCCGAGACCCTGCGTTTTCTGGCGGTGAACAACACCATCATTCGGCGTTATGGCTACCAGCGCGCCGAGTTCCTGAAGATGAACCTGGCCGACATCCGCCCGGCCGAAGACATTCCCGCCATGCAGGCCATGGCGCGCGAAGTGCAAAAAAGCACCAGCGCCGCCGTGCCCGGCATCTGGCGGCACCGGCGCAAAGACGGCTCGGTTTTCCACGTGCGCATCAGCGGTCACGCCCTCGCGTTCAGCGGCCGGCCTGCGCGCATGGTGCAGGTCATCGACGTGAGCGCCGAGGTGGCCTTGCAGGCTGAACGCGAACAGATGATCGGCAAGCTGCAGCATTCGCGCGAATGGCTGGCCACCGCCATCAACGCCGGTCGCATTGCCTTGTGGGAGCGCGACCTGCACGCCCACACCCTGGTGCTGGGCGGGCGCTGGGCCGACATTCTGGGCACCACGGTGCAGGCTTTCGGCCCGGTGACGGAACAAAGCTTCATCAACATGTGTCACCCGGATGACCTGCCCCGCGTGAGCGAGCGTTTCATGGCCTATCTCCAAAACCCGAGCGAGCCGTATGCCGACGAGTTCCGTGTCAAGCACCTGCAGCACGGGTGGATCTGGGTGTTGAGCCGCGGCAAGATCGCCGAGCGCAGCTCCGATGGGCGCGCGCGCCGCGTGGTGGGCACGTATGTCGACATCTCTGACCTGAAGTCTGCGCAGTCGGCGCGTGAGCAGCAGCGCGCCGCCGAGCAGGCCAGCACGATGAAGTCGCAGTTCCTCGGCCGGGTGAGCCACGAACTGCGCACACCGCTGAATGCGGTGATCGGGTTTTCACAACTGATGCAGCTCGACACGGCCACGCCGCTCACGCCGCAGCAGGCCGAGCGCATTGCCCACATTGAACGCGCCGGCCAGCACCTGCTGGGGCTGATCACCGACCTGATGGACCTGAGCCGCATCGAGCTCGGCGCGGTGGAGCTGCAAAGTGTGGCGCTGGATGCAAGCGAGCTGCTCGACGACAGCCTCGCCATGGTCGACACCCAGCTGCGCGAGCGCCAGCTCACCGTGCACCGCGAGATCGACCCCGCGCTGCCCCCGGTGATGGCCGACCCGCTGCGCCTGCGGCAGTGCCTGATCAACCTGCTGTCCAACGCCGTCAAGTACAGCGATTCTCAAGGCACCGTGCGCGTGGATGCACACACCGGCGGCAACGGCATGGTGGCGCTGTCGGTCTGGAACAGTGGTGTCGGCATGACGCCGCAGCAACTGGAGCGGCTCTACGAACCCTTCAACCGCCTCGGGCGCGACGCCAGCCACGGCGAAGGCACCGGCATCGGCCTCGCGATCAGCCGCCAGCTGATCGAGCGCATGGGCGGGCAGATCACCGCCACCAGCGAAGCAGGGGCCTGGGCCCAGTTCACCGTGACGCTGCCGACGGCAGCCCCTTGAGCAAGCGCTTCACGCGTCGCGCTTGAAGTCGCGGAACGCGCCGAACAGCCACGAGCGCATGCCCACCACCAGCGTGTAGGGGCGCTTCTGGTCGGCGGGCAGCTTCTGATCGGCCAAGTGCTGTTGCGCAAAGTCTTGCCCCACGCGTTGCAAGCGCTCGGCAAAACTCGCGGCCAGGCTGCGGCCGACCTGGCCATGGATCAGCATCAGCATCTCACCCTCGCCGTCGAAGCCACCGCTGAAGTAGTCGCCGACCACCTCCTTGCGAAAGTAGCCCATCACCGGCCCGTGCGGCCGCCAGCGAAAGGTCTTGGCCACTTGCAGCCGGTAGCGGTTCATCGGCCGCAACTCGATGATGCCCAGCTTGTCGAGCGCGGCCAGGTATTTGATGCACTCGGCTTCGGTCAAGGTGTAGGTGGCGACGATCTGATCGAAGGTCCACTGGCTCAGGCAGCAAGTGGCCATCAGCAACAGGCGCCGATCGGCCACCACGGCCTTCTCTTGCTCCAGCGTGAGCTCGCGGCGCAGCGGCTGCGCGTCGGCGATCTTGCGGGCCAGCTCGGCGAAATCCATCTTCAGCACACGCAGTACATCGTCGATGCGCGACAGCGGCATGTCAGCCTTGGCAAAGATGCGCTTGATGCTCGACTCCGACATGCCCATCTGTTGCGCCAAGTCGGCGTAGGTGATGTTGGCGGCCTTGAGTTCGGCCTTGAGCGTGGTGACCAAGTCCTGAGTGGTGCTCATGCGCGTGCTCTCAAAAAGTATTGCTAAACGATACCAGCAAGCCGGTCGACCGACACCTCACGGGGAAAGCTTGATACCCGCCGGCCCGCCACCGAAGATGGCTCCACGTTCAACCAACCCGAGGAATTCATGCAAACCCCCGCCGCCATTCGCAAGGACACCAAGGCCTGGAAGCTCCAGGTGTGGGTCTCGTTCGGTCTCGCCGCCACGCTGTGCGGCACCGGCCTGGCCTACCTGCCCGGCGAAGACCTGAACCGCGCGTTCATGGTGATGGGCTATGTGTTCTGCCTGTCCACCGCGTTCGCATTGGCCAAGTTCATTCGCGACAACGAAGCCCGCAGAGCGGACACGCCGATGTGGGGCCTGGTGGTGTGGGGTGGTTTTGCGCTCGCAATGGCACTCACCGGTTGGGGTCTGTGGCGCATGGAGATCAACCCGACCTACAAGGCCTTTCTCGCGGTGAGCTGGCTGTTCCTGATCTCGGCCGT
>JACMKW010000104.1 GCA_014379885.1 Rhizobacter sp. | reverse complement strand
GGGCCTTCGATACGCGCGCAGCGCGTACCCTGCCCTGAGGTATCGAAGGGTCAGGCTGAGTGGCTGAATCAGTTCAAGCAAATTCCTGACGCACACCAGCTGACATCAGGCGCCGGATGATCCAGGCGAGCAGTGCGCAAGCACCAAGCGTGACCACCACGGCCATCACACGTGCTGCCGTCACGAACCCGCCAAACACCCCCAGCGCCTGCGGCGGCAAGGCCACGCTACCCAGCGTGCGGCTCACCACCGACTGCATCATTTCCTGCTGCAGCCACAGGCCCAGCAAGTTGGCCACGATGGCCACGACCAGCAAGACGATGAAGGTGCGGCGGGCCCAGTCAAGACGCAGCAGCAGGCCGATCGCTGACGCCAGCGTGGCCAGTGACATCACGACGCCGGTGCCCACGACCCAGGGCAGGTAATTCATCAACAAACCCGTCACACCCGATGCGGCCGGTGAAGACGACAGCTCGGGCAGCAGCGAGGCCAGCATGGCGTTTTGCACCAGCGCCGACAGACAGGACATCACCCCCAGCAAGATGAAAACCCAGGCGGTCGCGGTGACAAACAGCGAACGGGCTCCGACGGTGATGGTGGTAGGCATGTGTGACTCCTGCGCGTGGTGCACAGATTGTCTGAAGCACCTCGCGCCGTGTCATTCCCTCGCACAGGGGCTCCCCCACGTTGAAGGGGGGCGGGTGTGCGGCTTTTGCCACAGGCACGTTGGAAACGTTCAACCAAACCGCACCGCGTGAATCGGCGGCAGGTGAGTGGAAACACTGAGCCAGCTGTCGCCGCCATCGTCGCTCGACCACAGGTTGCCGGTGCTGCTGCCCATCAGCAGCGAGGCGCCGCTGACATCCACAGCCAGGCCGTGGCGGTAGACGAGGTCATAACAATCCTTTTGCGGCAAGCCCTCGCGCAACGTCTCGAAGCTGCGCCCACCATCGCGTGTGCGGCTGACCACCAACGCAGCATCCACCGGCACACGCTTCTCGTCCTTGATGGCCGGCACGAACCAGGCGGTGTCGGCGTCGGTGGGGTGGGCAGCCACCGCAAAACCGAAGCTCGACAAGGGCGCCTTCACCTCCTGCCAGCTCACCGAGCCGTCGGTGGATTTGAAGATGCCGTTGTGATGCTGGCACCACAACGTGGAAGGCCGCGCCGCGCAGGCCACGATGCGATGCGGGTCCTGGATGTTCTGGTCCTCGGCCTGCTCGGGCGGCATGAAATCGGCCCGCATGCCCTTGGCCTGCAACTCCCATTGCGTGGCGCCTGCGCTGCTGCCCCAAACGCCGCCGCAGCTCACCCCCAGCAGCAGTTCACCGGCGCGCGTGGGGTGGGGCAGGATGGAATGGATGCCCGGCACGTCATAGCCGCCCCCAAACCATTCGGCCCGCTCTGCGCGCGACCACAGCGAATCGACCAGTTGCCACGAGTCGCCACCGTCGGTACTGCGGAACAAGCCACCTGGCAGCGTGCCGGCCCACATGGCGCCGTCCAGCGATTCCAGGGCCCAGATCTGAACCAGCTTCCAGGGCACGCCAGTCGCGTCGGCCGGCTGCGGTGGGTAGGCCGGGGTGCCCACCTCATGCCACGTGGCACCGGCATCGTCAGAGGCATGCAACTTGACGCCAAAGTGCCCTAGGTTCAGCGCCGCCAGCATGCGCCCGCTCGCCGTGGGCGGTAGCACCATCGACACCGGTTCGGCCAGAAAGCTCACGCGGGCGATCTCCCAGCCCTTGCCCTTGCGTCCCAACTCGAACAAACCCTTGCGCGTGGCCACCCAGGCCCGATTGTTTTGACTCATCGTCAGCCTCCAGACAAGG